>CAMEIU010000098.1 GCA_945918815.1 uncultured Clostridia bacterium | reverse complement strand
GGGCGGCGGCCTGGTGACCGTTATGGTACGGGGCGACGTGGGGGCCGTCAAAGCCGCCACCGATGCAGGTGCCGCCGCCGCGGAACGGGTGGGGGAGCTGATCTCCGTCCATGTCATTCCCCGGCCCCACGCCGAAGTGGACGCCATTCTGCCCCACGGCCGTCCCGGCGCGTCTGCGCAGCCGGAAGCCTAAGCCATGGCCGTCTATACAGAGGAAACTGCCAAAGCCAATGTCCGGGTCCGGGACGGCAAGCGGGTGTTCTACCTGGATGACCGGGACCACCTGACCCCTTCGGCACGGGCGTGGCTCCAGCGGGACCATGTGGAGATTCTGCCTGCCGCCCTGGCAAAGCCCCAGTGTTTTACGACCCTGTCCGGCGCGATGCTGACGGAGAAACCGGAGCATATGACCCACCTCAGGGGCAATGTCCTGGTGCCAAAGGACCATCCGCGCATCGCCTTCCGCGGCATGCTGGATTCCTTGGAGGCGGAGCTGCTGCTCTGCGGCAGGACTGCTTTGGACGAGGGGCAAACCGGGACCGCGGAGAATCTCCGGGAGATTTTGGACTTTGTCCGCCGCCTGGTCCGGTGCGACGTATTGGAGGAGCCCGTGAAGGATGGGGCCCTCTGCGGTCTGACGGCGGCAGAGCTGCGGGAGCGGAGCCACAATCCGCAGAAATACTATGACCAGCCCCATTTCATGCCTACTGCCTCCGACAGCCGGACCCTGCTGGCCTTGAACCGTGTCCGGACGGTGATCCGGCAGACGGAGCTGGCGGCCTATGCCGCCTTCAAGGACATGGATGGAAATGCCACCAGACCGGACCTGCTGCAAGCCCTGAACCGGCTCAGCAGCCTGCTTTGGATTCTCATGATTCAAATAAAAAAGGGGGAGATTGCCCGTGGAAATGGAGCTTGACCGTCTGACAGACGGGCTGCTGCACCGCCTGTTTGTGGAGCTGGAGGCATCCGGCCGCCATGTGCATGTGACAAAGGACCAGGCCATGGTCCTGTTCGGCCACGATCTGACGGAAAAGCGGCCCCTGTCCCAGCCGGGGCAGTATCTCTCCAACGAGCGGGTGACCCTGGTGGGGCCCAAGGGCCGTCTGGAGCGGGTGGCGGTCCTGGGACCGGCCCGGCCGGAGGGACAGGTGGAGGTCTCCCAGACGGATGCCGTCATGCTTGGGATCGAAGCGCCGGTCCGGCTGTCCGGCGACGTGGCGAACACGCCCGGCATTACCCTGGAAGGTCCCAACGGCACGCTGACGCTGCCTGGGGGTGTCATCGTGGCCCAGCGGCACATCCATATGACGCCGGAGGACGCCCAACTGCAAAACGTGAAAAATGGAGACACGGTTCGCCTGAAAACCCTGACGGCCCGGCCTGTGATTTTTGAAGATGTAGCGGTGCGGGTCAGCCCCAAGTTCCGCACCTTCGTCCATCTGGATTTCGACGAGGCCAACGCCTGCGGCTTCAAGTCCGGCGACCTGGGGATGATTCTCAAATGAGCGGCCCGGATCTGGATGCCCTGACCGAGCAGATCTGGCAAAGGCTGACGGAGCGAAGGCCCAGGGCTTTGCTCATCGGCGCGCCGCCTGAGATTGACCATAATTATAATTATGTAAAAGAAGAGCCCTATGAAGCTGTGGTTTTGGGTGATTTACCGCCGGGGGAGCTGCTGAAAATGCCCACGGACCCCGTGTGCCGCGCCCTGCTTGCGGACATGCCGGTGTATCTCTGGTCCGGCCAGTCCTATAAAAAAGCAAAGACCGCCCGGCTCCTGTGTACGGAGCTGGCGGCGGCGGAGAAGCACCTCAGGCAGCTGGGCGTCAGGCCCCTGGAGGCGGCAGGGGAGAACCGGCTCATCACCGCCCAGGAGGCCCGGCGGCTTTTGGAGGCAGGCGTGTGCCCGCCCAAGGGCAGCCGTCTGACGCCCCTGGCAAGGGATATTCTGGAGGGAAAGGAACCATGATTCTCGGCATTGTCACCGGCTCGGTCTGGGCCACGAAAAAAAGCGAAGCCCTCCGGGGCCAGACCTTTCTGGAAGTGACCTTTGACGGCCACTATACCGTGGCGGCGGATCTGGTAGGAGCCGGAATCGGCGACCGGGTTCTGGTAACCATGGGCAGCGGCGCAAGAGCCGGAAACCCCGACCTCCCCTGCGACGCCGCGATTGTGGCGATCTTGGATGAAAGACAGGGAAACTAATCATGTCCATCAACGAAATCATCATCTACCTCATGGCCATTTTCATGGTCCTGGGCGCATTGGACCGCATCTTCGGCGGACGGTTCGGCCTGGCACAGGAGTTTGAGAACGGCATCATGACCTTCGGATCTCTGGCCCTGTCCATGCTGGGCATCATCTGCCTGGCCCCGGTGCTAGCAAAGCTTCTGCGGCCTGTGGTGGTGCCGGTCTACCGGTTTCTCGGCGCGGACCCGGGCATGTTTCCCGGCTCCATCCTGGCCAACGACATGGGCGGCGCGGCCCTCTCCATGGAGCTGGCCGAGAGCCGGGAGGCTGGCCTGTTTGGCGGCACCATCATCGGGGCCATGCTGGGGGCCACCATTGTGTTCACCATTCCGGTTGCCCTGGGCATCATCCGGGCGGAGGATCGTCCTTTCCTGGCAAAGGGCGTTCTGGCGGGGATCATCACCATTCCCGTCGGCGGCCTGGTGGGCGGCCTCTTGGCTGGATTTCCCATTGCCATGGTCTGCCGCAACCTGGTCCCCATTGTCTTGTTTGCACTGCTCATCGCCCTGGGCCTTTGGAAGGCGGAGAACATCATGATCAAGGGCTTCACCATCTTCGGCCGGGCAGTGACCATTCTGATCACCGTCGGCCTTGCCGCCGCCATTGTAGAGGCCTTGACAGGTCTGACGGTGATTCCGGGCATGGCACCCTTGTCGGAGGGCTATGAGGTCATTGGCGGCATCGCTATCGTCCTGGCCGGCGCGTTTCCGCTGGTCTATGTCATCACCAAGGTGTTCCGCAAGCCCCTGATGAAACTGGGCGGCGCAATGGGCATGAACGATGTGGCCGCCGCCGGTATGGTGGCGTCTCTGGCAAACTCCATTCCCATGTTCGGCATGATGAAAGACATGGATGACCGGGGCAAGGTGCTGAACGTGGCCTTCGCCGTGTCAGCGGCCTTTGTCTTCGGCGACCATTTGGGCTTCACGGCGGGCTTTGCGCCGGAAATGCTGTTTCCCATGATCGCGGCGAAGCTGGTTGCTGGCGTCACCGCCGTGGCCGTCGCCATGGTTCTCACAAGGAGGAAACCCAATGGATAAAAACGAATTAAAGCGGCTGATCCAAGAGATCCTGGACGAAACTCAGACCGGGGTCTGCCCGGTGAAGCTGGCTCGGGTACCCCAGATCCGGGTGACGGAGGCGGACCGGCTGGACACGGGCGACCCGAACCATCGGGTCTATACTCACGATCTGTTTTCCCTCTCCGAAAGCCCCCGCCTGGGCTGCGGCGTTATGGAGATGGAGAAGACCACCTTCCCCTGGACCCTCCAGTACGACGAGGTGGACTATGTGATCTCCGGCAGCCTGACGGTCTACTATGGACAAAACGCCGTCACCGCCGCGCCGGGAGAAGCGATCCTGATTTCCAAAGGCAGCAGCATCCTCTTTTCCGCCCCCGACAAGGCCCGGTTCCTGTATGTGACCTACCCCGCCGACTGGCAAAATCAAGCCTGACCGACCAGACAAATTGAAATTGACGAGGTGTTGCACTGGCGCGGAAGCGCCCAAGGCTTCCCTTTGAGGGGAAGCTGTCGCCCTCAATGGGAAGGCTTTTGGGGCGCTTCCGCGCCAGTGCAACACCTCGATAAATCTCAATTTCCCAAGCAGTTCAAACGCCTCCAAGACGTGTCCTGGAGGCGTTTGTCTTACCGTATAAAGTTCGTTCTGTGGCCCTTTTCCGCCTTTGGCGCATCGATTCCGGCCTGTTTTCCGGCCTCGATGCATTGGAGCAGCCAGGCCATGTTCCGGCCCAGGTTCCGCATGGTCTGGAGGCCCTCTTCATCCTGAAGCACGTCCTCGGCGCGGCTGCCATGGACCATATTCCAGTAGGTGGAGGACACGACGGGCATCTGGTTGATGGTGAAATATTTTTGAATTTCATCCACAGTCACGGTGGTTCCGGCCCTTCTGGCGGAGGCCACAGCAGCGGCGGGCTTGTGGGCCATCGAACTGCCGCCCGCATAGAACAGCCGGTCCATGAAGCTGATTAGGGTGCCGTTGGCGGAGGCATAGTAGACCGGGCTTCCGAACACATAGCCGTCGGCGTCCCGGACCTTCGCCAGAATCTCATTCAGGCCGTCGTCAAACACGCAGGCTCCTTTTTCGGCGCAGCCGCCGCAGGCGGTGCAGCCCCGGAAAGCCTTGGAGCCAACCTGTACGATTTCTGCCTCCACTCCGGCCTCGTTCAGGGTTTTGGCGATCTCAGCCAAGGCGGTATAGGTGCAGCCCTGCTTGTGGGGGCTGCCGTTAAACAACAATACTTTCATAGATTTCATCCTTTCTGTAAAAGCGTCATGGCCTTGCGGGCCACAATAATCTCTTCGTTGGTGTCCACTACATAGACTCTGACCGGGCTTCCTGGAACGGAGATGTCCGCACCGCCCTTGGCGTGCTGGTTTTTCTCTTCATCCACCCGGATTCCCAGACATTCCAGTCCCTCCAGGGACATCTGCCGGACTGTGGGACTGTTGCGCCCGATGCCGCCGCCGAAGACCACGGCGTCCAATCCGCCAATGGCTGCGGTATAGGCCCCGATGTATTTCTTGATGGAGTAGGCATAGGAACGGATGGCGTTCCGGGCGTCTTCATTGCCCCGGTTCGCCGCTTCCTCAATGTCCCGCAGATCGTTGGAGACGCCGCCGGACATGCCGTAGAAGCCGCTCTTGGTCTGGAGCAGGGTCTTGACCTCCTCCGACGTCATGCCGGATTCTTCCACCAGATAGAAGATGATGTAGGGATCCATGTCGCCGATGCGGTTGTTGTGCATGACGCCGCACTGGAGGCCCATGCCCATGGTGGTGTCAACACTGACGCCGTTTTTCACCGCTGCCAGACTGCCGCTGCCGCCCAGGTGGCAGGAGACAATCTTCAAGTCCTTCCGGCCCATGGCTTCCGAGACCCAAGCGGTCAGATACTCGTGAGAGGCTCCGTGGAAGCCGTATCGCCGGATGGCGCGGTCCCGGCAGAGCTGGGCGGGCAGGGGATAGAGGTAGGCCTCCGGCGGCATTTGCGCATGGAAACCGGTCTCAAAGCTGCCGAGGAGGGGCGTGGACGGCATCAATTCCCGGAACTGCCGGATGGCGGCGATATAGGGCGGATTGTGGGCCGGGGCCACGGCGTTGAAATCCGCCATAGCCTGAAGCACCTCTTCGGTCAGATACTGGACGCCGGTGACGCCCTTGGCGTGAACCACCTTGAAGCCCACGCAGGAGATTTCCTCCAAAGAGTCGATGCATCCCGCCAGAAGATGCTCCAGCATGGCGCAGATGGCCTCCCGGTGGGAGGGGAGGGGCATCTCCTGCCGGACGCTGTCACCGGCTACGTTGTTCTTATGGTAGAACAGGCTTTTTACCGCCCCAACCCGTTCGGCCCCGCCCGCCGCCAGAACCTGTTCTCCCTCGTCCATGCGGAACAGCTGGTACTTCAAAGACGTGCTGCCCACGTTGCAGATCAAAATATTCATAGGCCGCTCCTTTGCATGCAAGAAATTCTTACCTCTATTGTACCAGATGAAAAAACTTTCGCAAGGGGAAAGAAGACGCCAAATTGGAATTTGACGATGTGTTGCTGGCGCGGAAGCCTTGGGCGCTCCCGCGCCAGTGCGACAAATCCCAATTATGGCTATCGGGATAAATAAGCAAGGGCAACTATCTTGCAAGGGATCCAAAGACGCTGTCATGGTTGCGAAAAAGCTTATGTAGGGCACGGCCACTGGACGTGCCGCCTGTAGGCACTGCGTCATGGAACCGGCTGCCAAACGGCGCGTCGAGTCGCCGCGCCCTACAGTGGGCATTGTGCGATTTCACAGAAATAACAGTGTGAGACAGAACCCTGTCATAAAAATTCGTGTGCTTATTCAAACCGATAATCATAATCCCAATTTACATGTATATTTGCTTCGTCTCAAAAAGCTGAAAAAAGCGCCCAAAGAAGGGAAGGACCTTCTTTGGGCGCTATGTATTGAACTGTTACACAATTCTCCGTGCCCCGACGTAGCGGTAGGCGTAATAATCATCGCTGAGGCTGGTGATCTTAACGCCGCTTCCGCTGTTGGCGGCGTGGATGAACTGGTTGTCTCCTATGTAGATGCCTACGTGGGTCACATTGCTGGTGGAGCAGGAGTTGGAGAAGAAGACCAGGTCGCCGGCTTGCAGGTTGCTGACGGCATAGCCGTTGTCGTTTAGCTGCTGCTGGGCGGTGCGCTTGATGGTGTAACCCATCTGGGCGTAGACATACTGGGTAAAGCCGGAGCAGTCAAAGCCGCTGGTGGAGGTGCCGCCCCAGACGTAGGGGGTGCCCAGGAAGTTCATGGCGTAGTTGACAATCTGCTGTCCCACGCTGAGAACCACAGGTGCTTCGCCCACGGAGCCGGTGGAGTTGTAGATAGGCGTCTCGGTCAGCGCCAGCAGGTCAGAGCGGATGTAACCGGTCTGGCCTTCGTACTGAACCTTGTACCAGCCGCAGTTGAGGCCGATGATGTAGGCGGTGTCGCCGGTAGTCAGCTGTGCCAGCAGCGCGCCGTCGGAGGAGGGCGCATCACGCAGATTGACAGCGGCGTCTTCCACCACACCGTAGCCCAGCTCGACGTTTTCCTTCTCCTTGAAGGTGATGTAGTCGGCGGACATGTAGCCGATCTGCAGGTTATAATCCACCAGGTACCAGCCGTCCACTTCGCGGATGATGACCACATTGTCTCCATAGGCGGCGTTGGCCAAAATCTCCGCATCGGTGTTGGGCTTCGCTCTCAGGCGCAGGCCGTTGGTTTCCACAATGCCGATGCCGGCCTTCAATTCAATGGCGGAGGCGCCCACGATCATGGACGCCACAATGGAGACGGCCAGCAGGGCCGTGGTCAAAAGCTTTGCGAGTTTCCTCATGATGTACCTCCGTGTCTTCCCTAAAACGGCTTACTTGGAAGCCAGCGCGCGTTCCAGCCAAACACAGCCAACATCCAACGCCGTGTAAAAGCCGTCTTTTTCGCTCTTTTTTACAATGCGGTCCCGGGCCTTCAGGTTGGGATCCGTCAGCTGCAGCTGAACGGAAACCTTGGTAGCCAGGTTCACGCCGTTCTGCTCCTTGCTTTCCAGCACCTGGAGCATCACGATGTATTTGTCGGTCATGGAACCGTAGTAGATCAGGTTATCCTTTCTCATCAGGGGGCGTCCCCGATAGGTGAGAAATTCTTTTTGGTCGGCCATAGAAACCTCCAATTGAAAAGTGTAACCAAATTGTAACACATTGTTTTTTATTTGTCAATGTACGATTGACATAATTCTAAAAAAGTTTCAATTTGTTACAATTGGTCCGAGATGCAGGGGAAGACAGGATGTTGTGTTTTAGGGAAGACGAGGTACAAGATGCTGAGAAAAGTATCAGGCGGCCAGGAGACAGGCGCCTGATACGGGATGGCTTCAATCGAACAGGTAGTGCCGGACAAGCTCCTGCAGCAGCTCGTCGCGGTCCAGCTTGCAGATCAAGCTGCGGGCGTTGTTATAATTGGTGATATAAGTCGGGTCCTCTGAAAGCAGATAGCCCACAATTTGATTGATGGGATTATAACCCTTCTCACTCAGAGAACGATACACAGCGGAGAGAATGGCTTTCATCTCCTGGGTGGAATCATCCGGGACCATGAACTTAATGGTATTATCCTCCATTTGGCCTACCTCCTTATCAGTTAGGATACCATATCTTGTATCTTACTCCATTTTACCCGGCTTGTAAAGGGGTGATACGGTTTTTTGTGTAAAATATTGTAGCATTACAATTGATGTGAGACCAAGGGTATAGAAAAAAGCGATTGAGTT
>CAMEIU010000097.1 GCA_945918815.1 uncultured Clostridia bacterium | reverse complement strand
CAGCCGGAGGTCTACTTCTTCCGCTTTGACCATCCCCAGGGCTTCGGGGCCGGCTTTGCCAATGGGGAAATCTATCAGACCGGCCACAACGGCCTGGCGGTCATCAACCACGGTTTCCACTCCCAGACCGCCGCACCCGGCTACGCCATGTGCTACGCCTGGGGCATCCGCCATCTGGACGGCGATCCCTGGCTGAAGACCCGTATTGACGACGAAGAACACAAATGGCTCTGGGAGGCTGACGCCAACGATCACATCTTCCAGGGAATCTGATTTATCACAGTGAAACTTTGCATTTTTCATTCGAGCGCACCAAAAAAGGCTTCCCCTTGAGGGGAAGCCTTCGGGCCTTGCATGATGATGCGGATTTCTTATCGTATGAAAGGAGGCTCCCCTATGAACACCATCCGTCTGACCATGGCCCAGGCTCTGGTCCGGTTTCTGGAGAACCAGTACATCCGCTATGACGGCATTGAGCATCCCTTTGTGGAGGGCGTCATTATGCTGCCCGGCCACGGCAACGTATTGGGTCTGGGCCAGGCCCTGACCCAGGAGGCCCACCGGCTCCAGGTTTGGCAGGGCAAGAACGAGCAGGGCATGGCCCACACCGCCGTGGCCTTTGCCAAGCAGTGCAAGCGGAAAAAGATCATCGCCGTGACCTCTTCCGTGGGCCCCGGCGCGGCCAACATGGTCACCGCCGCCGCCACCGCCACCGCCAACAACATTCCCGTTCTGATCCTGCCCGGCGACGTCTACGCCTGCCGCCAGCCGGACCCGGTCTTGCAGCAGATTGAGCAGCCCACGGATCTGAGCCTGTCCACCAACGACGCCTTCCGGCCCGTGTGCCGCTACTGGGACCGGATTGTCCGGCCGGAGCAGCTCATGAGCGCCATGCTCAACGCCATGCGGGTCCTGACCGACCCGGCGGACACCGGCGCCGTCTGCGTGGCCATGCCCCAGGACGTGGAGGGCGAAGCCTACGACTATCCCGAGACCTTCTTCGCCAAGCGCGTCTGGCGGCTGGCCCGCCGGACCCCCGAGGAAGAGGCCATCGCCGAGGCGGCGGCCGTCATCCGCAATGCAAAGCGGCCCATTCTGGTCTGCGGCGGCGGCGTCCGCTACAGCGAGGCCCACGATCAGTTCCGCGCATTTGCCGAGGCCACGGGGATTCCCTTCGGCGAGACCCAGGCCGGCAAGAGCGCCGTGGTGTGGGATCATCCCCTGAACCTGGGCGGCATCGGCACCACCGGCTGTTCCGCCGCCAACGAGATCGCCCGGGAGACCGACGTGGTCATCGGCGTGGGCACCCGCTACACCGACTTCACCACCGCCTCCAAGTGGCTGTTCCCCGAGACCGCCAAATTTGTCAACATCAACGTCTCCGAATTCCAGGCTCTGAAGCTGGACGCGGTGCCGGTCATTGCCGACGCCAAGCGGGCTTTGCCGGCACTGCTGGAAGCCCTGGACGGCTACAAGGCCCCCTATACCACCGAAGTGGAAGAGGCCCGCGCCCGCTGGAAGCAGGAGCTGGCCCGGCTGGACGGCATCACCTTCGGCCCGGACTATGTGCCCGAGGTCAACGACGCCAACGCAGCCTCGGCCTTCCGCTTCGCCAAGGAGCTGGACGCGGACCTGACCCAGACGGCAGTGCTGGGCGTCATCAACCAGGCCATCGACCCCGAGGACGTGGTCATCGGCGCCTCCGGCTCCCTGCCCGGCGACATGCAGCGCATGTGGCGGCCCAGAGCCGTGGATACCTATAATATGGAGTACGGCTACTCCTGCATGGGCTATGAGGTCTCCGGCGCGTTGGGCGTCAAGTACGCCATCGGCGACCGGGACGTGTACGCCATGACGGGCGACGGCTCCTTCGTCATGCTCCACTCGGAGCTGCTGACGGCGGTGCAGGAGCATAAGAAGATCCACGTCTGCCTGTTCAACAACGCCAGCTTCGGCTGCATCAACAACCTGCAGGTGGGCCACGGCAACGAGACTCTCTGCACGGAGCTGCGCTACCGCGGCAATGACGGCAAGTTCTCCGGCAGCTTCATGCCCGTGGACTTCGCCAAGATCGCCGAGGGATACGGCTGCAAGGCCTACACCATCCACACCTTGCAGGAGATGCGCGACGCCATCGCCGACGCCAAGAAGATCGAGGGCGTACCGGTGCTGTTCGACATCCGGGTGCTGCCCAAGTCCATGACTGAGGGCTACAGCTCCTGGTGGCGTGTGGGTGACACCCAGGTCTCCGAAAATCCCAAGAACGTGGCCGCCTACCAGGATCACCTGGCCCACGTCAAGGATGCGAGAAAATACTAAAAGAATGTACAACATTGTCAATTGTCCATTGAAAAAGAAAGGAAGCGTTTCAAATGGATCACGTTTTGAAAATCGGCCTCATCGGCTGCGGGGCCATCGGTAAGGACCACTGCCGCCGGATCATCGAGACTGTCCCCGGCGCGACCGTCGTCGCCGTCTCCGACTATGTGGC
The DNA here is from genome assembly GCA_945918815.1 of uncultured Clostridia bacterium. Taxonomy (GTDB): domain Bacteria; phylum Bacillota; class Clostridia; order Oscillospirales; family Oscillospiraceae; genus Avoscillospira. Next base: position 5,594 of record CAMEIU010000097.1, on the reverse strand, counting down.
CGCCGCTGCCGACGAGACTGCCGCCAAGTATGGTATTCGCTCTTTCGGAAACGATTGCGACGGCATGATCAAGGACCCGGAGGTGGAGGCCGTGGTCATCACCTCCATCGATCCCACCCATCACGACTACGTCATGAAGGTCCTGGCCGAGGAAAAATGGTGCTTCTGCGAAAAGCCCCTGAGCCAGAACGCCAAGGACTGCGAGGAGATCATCGCCCGGGAGCTGGAAATCGGCAAGCGGCTGGTCCAGGTGGGCTTCATGCGCCGTTATGACCGGGGTTACGCCGAGATGAAGCGGATCATCGACTCCGGCGAGCTGGGCGCCCCCCTGCTCATCAAGGCCTGCCACCGCAATGTGTCCCAGGGTCCCGGCTTCAAGACCCAAAATGGCATCACCAACGTGGCCATCCACGAGTTGGACATCTGCCGCTGGCTGCTGGACGACGAATATGAAGACGCCCAGGCCGTCCGGGTCCGCCAGTCCGCCAATTCCACCAAGGGTTACGACAATCCCCAGGTGGTGCTGCTGCGCACCAAGAAGGGCTGTTTCATCGACGTGGAGGTCCAGGTGGCCGACGGCTACGGCTACGACATCCAGTGCGAAGTGGTCTGCGAAAACGGCACCGTGAAGCTGCCGGATCCCTACGCCGTGGTTCGCCGCTCCCGTCCCCAGGGCTGGGACAGCGTGGCCCCCGCCGAATCCATGCCCATCATGACCGACTGGAAGGCCCGGTTCATCGAAGCCTACGACATCGAGTTCTGCAAGTGGGTCCAGTCCGTCCACAACGGCAAGCTCACCGGCCCCTCCACCTGGGATGGCTATGTGGCCTGTGTAGCCGGCGACGCCCTCAACGCCTCCCGCGGCACTTCCCAATTCCTGCCCGTAAAAACCATCGATAAGCCGGAGCTGTACCGCTGAGCAAAAGAGCAGAAATCTGGAATTTTTCTCGTTGTTGCACCGCCTATGTAGGGCGCGGCGACCCGACGCGCCGTTTGGCAGCTGGTTCTATAATGCAGCTTTCTGTAGGGCACGTCCAGTGGCCGTGCCCTACAGAAAGCTGTTCATCTGCAAATCCCAATTTTCCACTCCCTGTTTCGCCAGGACAAAGTCTTTTCCGCTTTGCCCTGGCTTGTTTACGCAGAAATAACACATCTTTTACCTTTGCTTTCTGGAACTTGAGAATATGCTGTGCTATAATGCAGAGCGACGAGTGGGTGTTTTACGAAAATTTTCGGAAACATTTGCGAACTTTCTGAATAAAATGAGTTTTTTCCTCCGTTTCTGTTTTCATTCGGTAGATATTCCTCGTGAAATGCTCCAGTTTCTTCAGCGGATTCATGGTTAAAATGACAAAAATACACGGGATCAATCGGAAAGTAATTGACGATAATTCACAATCTTGTTATAATCCAAGTGTAGAACCGTTTGCGGAAACGTGTTCGTAGAAAGGTGGGATCGCATTGCAATTGTCTGCGGATGCCCGGTCCATGGCTTCCGCGGCGAGAATAGAGCTGTCCAATCCGTGAAAGGAGTACCGATGTGAAAAGGAAGAAAGAACGCCGGCCGTTCAACAAAACAAGGCTGAAAAATCAGTTTCTCAACGTGGTCACCAACCCGTTTAATATGATCGTGGCAATTACCCTGATCATCCTCTTCTGCCTGATCGTCATTCCCCTGCTGCAAATGATCGCCTCCACCTTTACGGTGGGTACGCGCTCCGAGGCCCGCGAGGCCGGGGCCGCCGTGGGCGATTTCACCCTCTACTATTGGAAATACATCCTCACCAGCTATCTGTCCAAGGCCACCCTGTGGGGTCCTCTGAAAAACTCCCTGGTCATTGGCTTCTTCACCGTGGTGGTTTCCGTTCCCCTGGGTGCCATTCTGGCCTGGCTCATCGTGCGGACTGACATTCCCGGCAAGAAGCTGCTGGGCATGCTGGTGGTCATCCCTTATATGATCCCCTCCTGGTGCAAGGCTCTGTCCTGGCTGGCCGTGTTCCGCAACAAGACCTCCGGCGCCCTGGGCTTCCTGGCCGGTCTCGGCATTCCCATTCCTGACTGGCTGGCCTACGGTCCCGTGGCCATCGTCCTGTGTATGTCCCTGCACTATTACGCCTTCTCTTACATTCAGGTTTCCTCGGCGCTCCGGTCCATCAACTCAGAGCTGGAGGAAATGGGTGAGATCTGCGGCGCCTCCAAGCCCCAGATCCTCAAGTCCATCACCCTGCCCCTGGTCATGCCCAGTCTCCTGTCCGCCGTGGTCATGACCTTGAGCAAATCCATCGGCGGCAAGGGCGGCCGGTCCACGGAGATGCGTCTTGGCAAGGCAAAGGCCCCTCTGATGATCTTCTGCGTGCTGTTCCTGTTCCTGGCCATGGTCATGCCCATGTTCGTGCTGGTCATGGAGACCTTCCAGGTCACCACCGGCAACGGCTACGCCCTGAGCAACCTGACCCTCTACAACTGGATCGGCACCGTGGACGAGGCCCAGAAATACACCAGCTACCCCGGCATTTTCCGCAATCCCGAGTTCGGCAAGGCCATGTGGAACACCATCCGTCTGACGGCCATCGGCTCCATCCTCACCGCCTTCTGCGGCCAGTTCCTTGGCTACATCTCCACCCGCGGCCGCGGCAAGTGGTACGGCTCCCTGACCGAGCAGCTGGTCTTCGTTCCCTACCTCATGAGCGGCGTGGCCTTCTCGTCCATGTATGTGGCCATGTTCAGCCGTCCCCGTCTGGGCGGTCTGATCCCCTCCCTCTACGGCACCTTCGCTCTGATCGTTCTGACCTCCGTGGTCAAGCACTTCCCCTTTGCCAGCCGCTCCGGCACCGCCAACATGATGCAGATCTCCACCGAGCTGGAGGAGGCGGCGGATATCAACGGCGCCAGTTTCTGGCAGCGCATGGGTAAAATCGTCCTGCCTCTGGCGAAGAACGGCTTTATCTCCGGCTTTATGCTGACCTTCATCAGCATCGCCAAGGAGTTGGACCTGATCATCATCATGATGGATAAGCATACCCAGACCATGTCCTATCCGGCCTTCACCTACTCGCAGGAGGGCATGAACCAGATGGCGGACGCAATCTCCGTCTGTGTGCTGCTCTTTATACTGGTCTGCTATATCATCGCCAACAAGTTCGGCGCGGATATCGGCAAGGCGTGGTAACCGGAAACATACAGGATTGTAGAAAGGACTTTGGAGTATGAGCAGAATTGAACTGAAGCATATCGATAAATACTACGGCGACAACCACGTCCTGCGGGATATCAACCTGGTCATCGAGGACGGCGACTTCATGACATTGCTGGGCCCCTCCGGCTGCGGCAAGACCACCACCCTCCGCGTGGTCTCCGGCCTGGAAAAGCCCCAGAACGGCATCATGACCATCGACGGCGAAGAGATGATCAACGCAGACCTGGCCTATTACGCCGAGCCCAGCAAGCGCGGCCTGAACCTGGTGTTCCAGTCCTACGCCCTGTGGCCCCACATGACCGTAAAAGAAAACATCACCTTCGGCCTGAAAATCCAGAAGCTGCCCAAGGCAGAGGTGGAAAAACGGCTGATGGAATCCCTGAAAATGATGCGGATCGAGGAATACATCGACCGCTATCCCAACGAGCTGTCCGGCGGCCAGCAGCAGCGTGTGGCCATTGCCCGCGCCGTGGCCTCCAACCCGAAGCTCCTGCTGCTGGATGAGCCCCTCTCCAACCTGGACGCACGGCTGCGGATCGACATGCGGTCCGAGCTGCAGCGGCTCCACCGGGAGCTGGGCACCACCATCATCTACGTCACCCACGACCAGGTGGAGGCTCTGACCATGTCCACCAAGATCGCCCTGTTCAAGGCAGGCGAGCTGAGCCAGGTGGCGACGCCCATGGAGCTGTACATGAACCCCATCGACTTGCAGGCCGCCGACTTCATCGGCAACCCCAGAATCAACTTCCTGGAGGGCACCGCCTCCTATTCCGGCGGTAAGCTGCGGGTCCATTGCGAGCTCAACGACTATGAATTCGACAAAGCCGACATGACCGACGAGCCCATTCCCGACGGCGAGTTCCCCGTGGTGGTGGCCGTCCGGCCCGAGCAGGTCCACGTCTCCGAGAAAGCCGTTCCCGGCGGCCTGCCTGTGACGGTCTACTCCAACCAGCCCGCCGGTTCCGAGACCCTGGTCTCCCTGAAGGCCGGCGACAGCGACTTCCTGGCCAAGGAGATTGGCCTGGTCTACCATGAGCTGAACCAGACGGTCTATGTGACCATCGAGCCGGAGAAGATCAACATCTACGACGCCAAGAGCACCCGCCTCATCAAGCGCGCCCGCTGATTTCTGGCGCGCCGGTAAAGGATCCCCGGCGCGTGGAAATAAAATGAACCATCCCACGCAATTCACAATGGTCAAATTTGAAAGGAGACATTGGATCATGAAAAAGAGCAAACTGTTAGCCCTGCTTCTGGCTCTGACCATGGTGCTGGCGCTGTTTGCAGGCTGCGGCAAGCAGGAAGCCCAGCCCGCACAGGAGCCCGCTGCCAGCAACAACACAACCACCGAAACTGCCGAGACCGCCGAGACCCCTGCCGGCGCCGAGGAAGCCCCTGCTGCGGAAGAAGACTACGACTACGGCCCCATCTACGACGAGTGGAGCGAAATGACCGATGAAGAGCTCTACCAGCTGGCCCTGGAAGAGGGCGGCGAGATCAACGTCTACGCCACTTCCTCCAAGATGCTGAAAGCGGAAGAGGCCTTTGAAGAGATGTTCCCGGGTCTGGATGTGACCATCCTCGACATGGACCAGGACGAAGTTCTGGAGAAGTGCCGTCTGGAAGCCGACTCCGGCAACATCCTGGGCGACGTGCTCCAGGCCAAGGACGTCAACGGCGACGTGTTCTATGAGTTCTATGAGGACGGCTACTGCTCCGCCTTCTATCCCAAGGACATTTGTGAGAAGATCGATCCCAATCTGCTCCGCTATGGTTATCCTCTGTACACCTCCCAGAGTTTCTGGTATTATAACACCGAAGCGTATCCCGACGGCCAGCCGGTCAACAGCTGGTGGCAGATCATCGAGCGCAACGAGGACGGCTCCCAGAAGTACCGCCTGTTCACCAAGGAAATCGGCACTGAGACCGCTTATCTGTCCCTGTTCGCCAGCTTCATTGTCAACGCCGACCAGATGGAGCAGTCCTACAAGGACACCTACGGCACCGACCTGGAGTACACCTATGACGCCTCCGCCTTCGACTTTGAAGTGCCTGAGAACAACGCCGGTATTGAATACCTGTGGCGCTTCTCCCAGATGGAGATGACCTTCATCGGTGACGGCGATGAGCTGGTTCTGGCCGTTCACAACTCCACCGCCGACGATCCCGCCCTGGCCCTGGCCTCTGCCGGTAAGATCGGCAACCGCGACGAGTCCGGCTACAACATCGCCTGGCTGACCAACCTGACGCCCTACACCGGCCTGGAGAACTGCGAATACATGTACGTCGTGGAGGGCTGCGCCCATCCCGCCGGTGCCCGTCTGTTCATCCGCTTCATCACCGGCGGCGCGGACGGCGAGAGCGGCGGCCTGAAGCTCTTCAGCAAGGAAGGTAA
>CAMEIU010000096.1 GCA_945918815.1 uncultured Clostridia bacterium | reverse complement strand
GCAGCTCCAGATTCTCTTTCACCTGCTCGGTGCATTCCATATAATACGCGGTGATGTCGTAGCTGGTGAAGGCGTTGGGATTGCCGCCGAACTGGGAGAACATCTGCATGGCGTTGCCCTCGGGCAGGTCGAACATCTTATGCTCCAGATAGTGGGCCACGCCCCGGGGCGTCTCATAGCGGGTGCCGTTCCGGGTGAAGGACGTGTCGATGGAGCCGTAGTTCACGGCCAGAAAGCCGTAGGTCTTGGCAAAGCGGGGCTTCGGCACCACCCGCACCAGCAGGCCGTTGGGCAGCGTGGCCTCATAGACCCGCTCACCCAGGTTTGGATAGTCTTTCCGGTTCATGCCTCCGCCCCCTTCAAAAAGTAGACTGTATCCAGATGGAGGGTCCTGGCCGCCTCCACCGTCTGGTCCAGGGTCACCTGGGAAATCCGCTCCGCCAGGTCCATCATGGAGCCGTCCAGGCCCGCGATGGCCTGTCCGATGGCGAAGTCGTCCAGACGGCCGGGGCTGTCCTGGCCGGTCCGCAGGGCGGAAATCAGGTAATTCCGGGCGGATTCCAGCTCTTCCTCCGTGATCTCTCCCCGCTTGCCGTCCAGGGCCACCTGGTAGTCGGCGCATTCAATGCCCGCGTCCACCACCATGACGCCCTTGAACTTATCCATGGAGGAACCGGCGTAGTAGCAAAGGGACTGCTCTTCCCGGATCTTCAGAAACAGCTTGCTGGTGGCGCCCGCGCCGTAGACGGCGTTCAGGAGCATCATGGCCGGGTACCGGGGATCGTGGACCGTGATCTCCGTTCGGAAGCCCAAAGCCAGCTTGCCCTGGGTCACGTCCATGGCTTCCTGGATCTTCTGCACCGGACGCGCCGGCCGGCACAGGGCGGTTTCCACCGAGGCCAGGGGCTCCCGCTTCAAATCCCGGAGCAGCGTTCGGACAGCCTGCTCCACTTCAGCCTCCGGCTGCTGGCCCAGGTAGAACAGCTCGATTCTCGAAGAAGCCAGCAGATGGTTCCAGCGTTCCAGCAGGTTCTTCGGCGTCACAGTCTTCAAAGTCTCCGCTTCGCCCAGCCGGGGCACGGCGTAGGTCTCCCCCTGACACATGCTCTTCATGAGCCGGGAAATCGCGTAGCTGCGCTTTTCATTGATCCTGGCGGCGATGGTGTTGGACAGGTTCAGGGTCTCCCCCTCCACAAATTCCCCGACAAAGCCGCCCGCTTCCAGGCAAGGCTCGAACAGAAGCTGCCGGAGCAGCTCCATCATCTCGGAGAACAGCGGCTCGCCGCCCGCGTAGCGGTCCTCCAGAAAATCCAGATAAAGGCCCACGCTCTGGACCTCGCCCTTTTTCCGGACCAGGGTGCCCACGCTGGCCCCGTACAGCTCGTCCAGCCGCTGGGAGATGGCCTGCATATCCGGGTAATCCCGGCAGCCGCGAAGCAGGACGCTGGGAAGCAAGGCGTTGGGCGCCGCGTCCGCATAAGCCAGGGGCCGGAGCAGATTGACGCTGAAGCAGCCCGTTTTAAACCGGTCCGTCTGGACCGTGTTGAGCCAGACCCCCGGCAGAATGGCAATTCGATTGGTCGTCATAATCACATTCCTTTCTATGGAGTTATTATTATACACCAGAATGACAGAATTGTAAAATAATACTCTTGTACTTCCACGAAATTTCATGTAAACTAGGAATACACGTTGCAAAATGGCCTTACGCGCCCATCCAACACAACGCCGTAGGGGCGACCCCATGTGGCCGCCCGATGGTGCGCACTGCGGGCGGCCACATGGGGCCGCCCTTACGGATGGATAGCAGGCAAATCATTCTCTCTGGAGGCACTTATGCAGTGGCTTGAATTGACGATCCAGACTTCTTCCGCCGGAATTGAGCTTCTGGCCGAGCGTTTGACGGTGCTGGGCTATGACAGCTTTATTATGGACGATCAGGCGGAGTTTGATGATTTTCTCGAGAACAATAAACAATACTGGGACTATGTGGACGAGGACCTGGCGAAGCAGATGGAGGGCCTGTCCCAGATTCGCCTGTACCTGGAGGACGGTCCCGGGGCCATGGATGCCGTCAGCGATTTGAAGACCCAGATGGCCCTTTTGAAGCAGCAGTATCCCAAGGTGGATCTGGGCTCCTTGGAGATCGGTCTCGCCAATCTGAAGGATGAGGATTGGGAAAACAACTGGAAGCAGTACTATCAGCCGCTGCCCATCGGAAAGCGGCTTCTGGTGGTACCCCAGTGGCTCTCGCCGGAGAATTCGGAAGGCCGCCTGCCCATTCTGCTGGACCCGGGCATGATCTTCGGCACCGGGGCCCATGCATCCACCCAGATGTGCATGATTGCCATGGAGAATTTGATCCGCGGCGGCGAGCGGGTCATCGATCTCGGCAGCGGCAGCGGCATTCTGTCCATCACGGCCCTGCTGCTGGGAGCCGCCACGGCCACCGGTGTGGACATCGACCCCAAGGCCGAGGACATCGCCCGGGAGAATGCCGCCATCAATGATCTCCACGCCGACCGGTTCACTGCCGCCACCGGCGACGTCATCGGCGACCGGACCATGATGGAGCGGCTGGCCCAGGGCGGATACGATATGGTTCTGGCCAACATTGTGGCCGACGTGATCATTCCCCTGTCCCAGGTGGTGCCCCACTTCCTGCGGAAGGACGGCGTGTTCATCTGCTCCGGCATTCTGGACCAGAGGCTCGACGAGGTCCGGGCTGCCATCGAAGGGGCGAGCCTGCGGATCGACGCCGTGAACACCATGGAGGACTGGTGCCAGATCACCGCCCGGCTGGCGTAAGGGGGCGGCATCGGTTTGCGTATTTTTTCCTACCGCAACAAGCGGCGGGCCAAGATCCTGCTGGCCGTCCTGGGCGGAATCGTCCTGGTGGTCTTTGTGGCCTGCCTTCTGCGGTTCATCTACTTACAGCGGTTCCTGGTCTACACCGATAACGGGGTGGAGCTGAACTATGCCCAGGATCTCCAGTCGGACCGGACTCCCATGGAGACCACGGACCTGTCCCAGTACCCGGTGCAGGTCATGGCCCCGGAGGACAATGTGGCCGTTTCCTCCCAGGCCAACAAGGAAATGAAGCAGCTGGCCGGATTTTATGCAACCACCTCCATGCTCCTGGACATGCCGTCGGTCACGGAGACCCTGGCGGAGCAGGAGCCGGTGGCCGCTCTGCTGCTGGATATGAAGAGCATCTACGGCAACTTCTACTACGCCTCCACCATCCCCGGCGCGGTCCAGTCCAGCGCGGACATTCCGGCCGTCACAGCGTTTTTGGAGGAACTCAGCAGCCGGGAGGACCTGTATCTCATCGCCCGGGTGCCCTCCTTCTCCGACAACAACTTTGCCCTGGCCAACCAGTCCTGCGGCCTGCCCCTGTCCTCCGGCGCTCTGTGGATGGACAGCGAGGGCTGCTACTGGCTGGACCCGTTGGAGGAGGATGTGCAGAACTATCTGATCTCCATCGCCAAGGAGCTTTCCGGTCTGGGCTTTGACGAAGTGGTGTTCGCGGATTTCTATGTGCCGGACAGCGAGAACATCGTCTATGACCAGGAGGTCTCCCGGGCGGAGGCCGCGGCCCTGGCCGCAGAAGCCATCCGCACCGCCCTGGACGCCTATCCCATCCGCGTCAGCTTCGGCTCCAGCAATCCCCAGGTGGTCCAATACTCCGACCGGGTCTATCTGGAAGCCAGCGACGGCAGCACCGTGGCCGGTCTGGTCGGAACCTTCCAGGACAGCCTGGAAGACCCCGCCGTCCAGGTGGTCTTCCTGACCGCCTCCCGTGACACCCGGTTTGAAGGATACGGGATTTTGCGGCCGTTGATTGAATGACAAAGCGCTCTCGCGCGGCACGGAGAATTGGAATTTGGCGAGGTATGCATGATGCCGGTCCAATGCATGGCACCTACACTGTAGGGCACGGCCACCGGACGTGCCGCATGCAGGGCAGCTGCATCCCGGAACCAACTTCCAAACGGCGCGTCGGGTCGCCGCGCCCTACAGTGGCAGTGCATCACACCGTCAGGTGAATTAGGGTGGTAACACGGAAGCAACGCTCTCATTCCTAGACATTTGATAGTCTGGGGGTGAGAGCGTTGCTTTGCCGGTGATCCAGCGTACCATCTAAAATTCAAGGAAATCAAGGTTCCCTGTAGCCCTGGAAGCCAACGCAGCTGCCTGTAAACGGGACGCATATATGCGTCCCCTACAGAGTTGCATCGAGCACGCACTGTAGGGGCGGCATACATACCGCCCGTTGGTGCAAGCTTTCGGGCGACCGCAAGGGTCGCCCCTACGGTGTGATTGGTTCGTGCGTACGATATTACTTCATCAGGCTGCAAACAAGGTCGGTGTAATCCGTCGGGTTATCCAGGGGCAGGTCGGCGATGAGCATGGCCTGGCTGTAGAGCAGCTTGGCATAGCGTTCGGCCTTTTCCTTGTCCTCTGCCATGGCCGTCTTCAAAGCGGCGAAGGCGGGATGGCTGGCGTTGAGCTCCAGGATGCGGCCGGTCTCATAGCTGAATTCCGGGTTCACCCGCTTCATATACTTCTCCATCTCGAAGCTCATCCCGGCGTCGGGCACCAGGCAGACGGGATGGCTGCGGAGGGTGTGGCTGATGCGGACCTCCTTGACCTTGTCGCCCAGGGTCTCCTTGACGAAGTCCAGCACGTCCTTCTCGTTCTCCTGGTTTTCCTCGGCCTGCTTCTTTTCCTCGTCGGTCTCCAGGCCCAGGTCCTCCATGTTCACGTTGCGGAATTCTTTCTCCTGGAACTTCATGAGGGTCTGGGGGATGAATTCGTCCACGTCCTCGGTGAAGAACAGAATGTCATAGCCCTTGTCCCGGACGGTCTCGGCCTGGGGCAGCTGGGAAAGACGGCTGCGGCTCTCGCCGGTGGCGTAGTAGATATACTTCTGCTCCTCCGGCATGGCGTCCACGTATTCTTTCAGTGTGACCAGCTTGTTCTCCTTACTGGACCAGAACAGCAGCAGCTCCTGCAGGAGGTCCTTGTGCATGCCGTAGTCCTGGACCACACCGTATTTCAGCTGGCGGCCAAAGGCGGCGAAGAACTTCTCGTACTTCTCCCGGTCGTTGGTCAGCATCTTCACCAGCTCGGCCTTGATCTTCTTCTCCAGGTTGGCGGCGATGATTTTCGGCTGCCGGTCGTGCTGGAGCATCTCACGGGGTATATGCAGGCTCAAATCCTGGGAGTCCACCACGCCCTTGACGAAGCGGAAGTGCTCCGGCAGCAGGTCGGCGCAGTTCTCCATGATCAGGACGCCGGAGGAGTAGAGCTGCAGGCCCTTCTTATACTCCTTGGTGTAGTAGTCATAGGGGGTGCGGCTGGGAATGAACAGCATGGCCTTGTAGGTCACGTTGCCCTCCACACTGATGTGGATGGTGGCCAGGGGGGCCTCAAAGTCGTAGAATTTATCCTTATAGAACTGGTTGTATTCCTCTGCGGTGATTTCCTTCTTATTCCGCTGCCACAGGGGGACCATGGAATTGAAGGTTTCGGTCTCGATGACGGTCTCATACTCGGGCTTCGGGGCTTCCTCGCCCTCCTTGGGCTCCGGCTGCTCCTTCATTTTCTGGGTCTCCACGTCCATCTTGATGGGATAGCGGATGTAGTCGGAGCATTTCTTGACCAGGTTCCGCAGCTCATAGGTCTTCAGGAACCGCTCGTACTTCTCATCCTCGGTGTCGGCTTTCAGCTTCATGATCACGTCGGTGCCGGGGGTCTCCTTCTCGCAGGGAGTCATGGTGTAACCGTCGGCGCCGGAGGACTGCCACATCCAGGCTTCGTCGCTGCCGTACTTCTTGGAGATCACGGTGACAGCCTCGGAGACCATGAAGGCGGAGTAGAAGCCCACGCCGAACTGGCCGATGATATCCACGTCGGCGTTCTCGTCCAGTTCCTTCTTGAACTGGAGAGAGCCGCTCTTGGCGATGGTACCCAGGTTCTGCTCCATCTCCTCCTTGCTCATGCCGATGCCGTTATCCGACACGGTCAGCAGGCGGTACTTGGGATCGGCCTTGAGCCAGATGCAGAAGTCGTCCCGGTTCAGGCCCACGTTCTGGTCCGTCAGGGCCAGGTAGGCCAGCTTATCAATGGCGTCCGAAGCGTTGGAGATGATCTCCCGCAGGAAGATCTCCTGGTTGGTGTAGATGGAGTTGATCATCAAATCCAAAAGCCGTTTGCTTTCCGCTTGAAATTCTTTCTTTTCCGATTCCATAATGACACGTCCTTCTATGATAAATTTAATTTTTTACAAAGCATAAGGTTAGCACTCTTTCCTTTTGAGTGCTAACCTTATTATAGCTTCTTTCTCCTGTTTTGCAAGAGGCATTCACAGAAAATTTTCAATTGAAGGGTCTGTACAGGCCCTTGTGTCCTGCGGGCTTTTGTAGGGCACGGCCACCGGACGTGCCGCTGTACGCACCCATATTCCGGAACCGGCCGCCCAACGGCGCGTCGAGTCGCCGCGCCCTGCATTGGGACCCGGAGGTGATGAACCGGCAATTGCTTGTCAAGCACCCCCAGGCCGCCCTTTGGGCATCCAGCGCCGGCAGAATCATTTTTCGTCACGAAGTGACACCTTCATTGTCCATTGTCAATTGTCCATTGTCAATTGAATCATCCCGTGTTATAATAAGCTGAATAATTTTGCGAGGTAGAACATTTTATGATCACAGTCAGCAATCTCTCTGTACAGTTTGGCGGGCAGGTTCTGTTTAAGAATGTGGACTTGCAGTTCACCGCAGGAAACTGCTACGGCGTCATCGGCGCCAACGGGGCGGGAAAATCCACGTTTTTGCGGATTCTCTCCGGCGACCTGGAAAGCACCGCCGGATTCGTGTCCATTCAGCCCAATGTGCGTATGTCCGTGCTGAAGCAGGACCAGTTTCAGTACGACGCCTACACCATCATGGACACGGTCATCATGGGCAACCAGCACCTCTACGACGTGATGAAGGAAAAGGACGCCCTCTATGAGAAGCCGGATTTCTCCGAGGAGGACGGCATCCGGGCCGCCGAATTGGAGGCGGAGTTCGCCGAGATGGACGGCTGGGAGGCCGAGTCCGACGCCAGCCGCATTCTCCAGGGCCTGGGCATCCCCGTGGAGCTGCATTACGATCTCATGGGCGACACGGACCCGAGACTCAAGGTCAAGGTCCTGCTGGCCCGGGCCTTGTTCGGCAAGCCGGACATCGTCATGCTGGACGAGCCCACCAACAACCTGGACATCGAGGCCATCAACTGGCTGGAGGACTTCCTCCTGGACTTCCCGGGCACGGTGATCGTGGTCTCCCACGACCGCCACTTCCTGAACACTGTCTGCACCCACATTGTGGATATTGACTACGGCAAGATCAAGATGTATGTGGGCAACTACGATTTCTGGTACGAGTCCTCCCAGCTGGTGCAGTCCCTGCTGAAGAACAAGAACAAGCGGAACCAGGAGAAGATTGAAGAGCTCCAGGCCTTCATCGCCCGGTTCGCCGCCAACAAGTCCAAGAGCAAGCAGGCCACCTCCCGGCGGAAGCTCCTGGACAAGCTCTCCGTGGAGGAGATTCCCTGCTCCACCCGCCGGTATCCCTTTGTGGGCTTCCAGCCGGAGCGGGAGCTGGGTAAGGACAGTCTCTCGGTGAATAATGTCGCCAAGACTGTGGACGGAGTGAAACTCTTGGACGATGTGTATTTCTCCCTGGGAAGAACCGACAAGGTGGCCCTGGTGGGCGAGAACGAGCTGGCACAGACCACATTGTTCAAGATTCTCATGGGGGAGCTGGAGCCCGACGAGGGTAGCGTCAAGTGGGGCGTGTCCACCTCCCGCAGCTACCTCCCCAAGGACAACTCCGAGTATTTTGAGGGCTGCACCATGGAACTGGTGGACTGGATTCGCCAGTACTCCGCCAAGAAGGACGATGTTTATCTCCGGGGCTTCCTGGGGCGGATGCTCTTCTCCGGGGAGGACGCGTTCAAGCCTGTGAACGTCCTGTCCGGCGGTGAGAAGGTTCGCTGTATGCTGTCGAAAATGATGCTCTCCGGCGCCAATGTGCTGGTGCTGGATCAGCCCACCAACCACC
>CAMEIU010000095.1 GCA_945918815.1 uncultured Clostridia bacterium | reverse complement strand
GTGGATGACGGGGGTAGTCACGTCGCCGTGGGCCTGCATCATGGCGTTGGTCACCAGGACCAGGGAGTTGAAAATCACGGCGACGCCCAGGAAGAACATGATCTGCCCCGACAACGCCAGCTGGTCGCCGCGGTCGCCGAAGAGATACATGATGGGAGCCGCCAGGCTGGCCAGGCCCAGGGCGCAGGGCATGGCGATGAGGCCGGTGATGCGCATGGCGGAGCTTTCCACCATCCGGGCCCCACGGCGGTTCTGCATGGTCAAATGGCTGGTGATGGCAGGAATGATGGAGATGGTGATGGGGGTGATAAAAGCGCAGGGCAGGTTGAAGATGGTCTGGCAGAAATTATAAATTCCCTTGACCGACTCCGCCTCGGCCTGGACCATGCCCACGGCGTTGACCAGGCGGCGCATAAACACCATGGTGTCCACGGTATTGATGATCTGCAATCCCGCGGAGCCCAGGGTGATGGGGATGGCGATGGACAAAAGCTGTACCATGGTGGCCTTGCCGGACTTGACCTGGCCGCCGGTGGGCATATTCCGAACGGCCTTGCCGTAGCGGCTCCAGAGATAGAGCATGGAGACCACGCAGCCGATGGTGACGCCCAAGATCGCGCCGCCCGCGCCCAGGGTGGTGTTGCCCTCGCCGGTCAGCGGATTGAAGGTGACGCGCATGATGAACCAGGCCGCGGCCAGGCCGATAAACAGCTTGCACAAGGCCTCAAAGACCTGGCTGACGGAGGTGGGGGCCATGTTGCTCTGGCCCTGGAAGAAGCCGCGGAAGGCGGAGATGACGCAGATGAACAGCACCGACGGGGCCAGCACCGCAATGGCGGCCCAGGAGGTGTCGAAGGTGGTCATCATCACCGACAGGGGCTTTGCCAAAAGCAGCATGGAGAGGCTGCCCACCACGCCGATGACCAGGAAAACCCTGAGGGCCACCCGGAAGATCTTTCGGATCTGGTCGTGATTCTCCAGGGTCTGGGCCTCGGAGATCATGCGGCTCATGGCCACGGGCAGGCCGGTGGTGGAAATCATCAGCAGAACGGAATAGATGTCGTAGGCCGTGGTGAAATAGCCGTAGCCCGTCTCGCCGATGATCATCTTCAGCGGAATCTTATAAATGGCGCCGATGAGCTTGACGATCATGGTCGCCGCGGCCAGCACCGCCGCGCCCTGTAAAAAGGACTGCTTTTTGACCGGCTTCTTTTCTTCCATCACTTCGCCTCCTCGTTGTCCGCAAAAATCGTGGGCATGGCGTGATCCGCCAGCTCCTTCATGACGGTGGAAAGATCAATGGTTGCGTATTTCCCGGCGGCGTAGAGAATCTTGCCCCGCACCATGGTCATGCATACATCCCGGCCCGTGGCGGAATAGACCACGTTGGAGAGGATATTGTGGCAGGGAATCAGGTGAGGCTGGGTGAAGTCCAGGAGAATCAGATCCGCGTCCATGCCGGTCTTGACCATGCCGCACTCCCGGCTCCGGCCCTGGGCCTTGGCCCCGCAGACCGTGGCCATCAGGAGGGCCGCCGGCGCGCCCAAAGCCGCCGGGTCGCCGGTCCGGTCCTTGGCCAGGAGGGCAGCGGCCCGCACCTGCTGGAGCAGGTCCAGACTGTCGGAGGCAGCGGGCGAATCGGTGCCCAGGGCCACGTTCATGCCGGCCCGGACCATGGCCAATACGTCCGCCCGGCCCCGGCCCAGCTTCTGGTCGCTGGTGGGACAGTGGACGGCGGTGGCACCGCGGCGGGCCAGGAGCTGCATATCCTCCCGCTCCAAGGCCACGCAGTGGGCCGCCTGGGCCCTGACGCCGAAAATATTGTGGCAGTCTAAAAGCTCCGTCTGGCTGAGACCGTTCCGGTCCAGGCAGTCGTCCTCGTCGGCCTTGCGCTCGGACAGATGCAGCTGGATTCCCAGCCGGTTGTTGATGGCGTACTCCGACAGGGCATCCCAGAGCTGATAGGTGGAGGTGGGCTCTCCCTGGAGGCCCGCGTCAATTTTGATGCGGCCCTGGTCGAAGCCGTGCCACTTTTCATGGGCGGCCACGAAGGCCTGGCAGTCGGGATAGGTCTCAAAGTCAAAGTCGTCCCCCAGGTACATGGCGGTCTCCTGGGCCAGGTTGGCCTTGATGCCGCTCTCCGCCACGGCCTGGGCCACGGCGTCCACATGGTGAGACAGGTTGGAAACGGAGGTGACGCCGAAGCGCAGGCATTCGGCGATGCCCAGCAAGGCCGCGGCCTTGGCGGCCCGGTCGTCCAGCTTTTCCTCCCTGGGATAGACCCGGTCCTGATACCAGGTATGGAGATCGCAGTCGTCGGCATAGCCCCGGAGCAGAGTCAGGTCCAATTGGGTATGGCAGTTGATGAGGCCCGGCATCAGGACCATGCCCGTGCCGTCGATGATCTGCTTCGGCTTCTCCTGGGGCGGTTTCTTCGCCAGCCAGGAGACCTTCCCATCGGTGACGCCCACAAAAGCGTCGGTCAAAACCTGCATCCGCTCATCCATGGTGACCACGGAGACATTGGAAAATAATGTGTCCATTGAAGTGCCTTTCTGAAGATAAAAATGTAAAACGCACGATCAGGCAGCGCCGTAGGGGCGACCCTTGCGGCCGCCCCTACGAACCGCCTGTCAATTGTCCATTATCAATTGATTTAAAATCGCAAAAATCTCGTCCTTCTGCCGGAGAATCGTGTCAATTCTCGCGATATAATCCTGTGGAATCTTAGGGTTGTGGAACCGCTCCAACTGGTTGGGTCCCAGGTTGACCTTGTTCATCCCGCCGCCGCCCAGGGAGAGAATCGTGTGCAGCTCTTCCATCATATAGATATTATAATACCCCGTAAAGCCGGGCTTGCACCAGCCCACGTTTTCAAAGCTGCCGGACATGTATTTCTGCCGGTAGAGATAGTAGGGCTCATACCCCGCCTGCCGCAATTCCCGCTCCGTCTGGTCCAGCATGGCGGCCACAGCCTCGCCGGAGGGCAGGTCCTGCCGCTGCTGGTACAGGGCCGCCGCCTTCTTCAAGGCCAGGGTGTGGACCGTGATGTTGCTGGGCTGGAGCCGGATCACCCGGCGGACGGAATCCAGGAAGGAGTCCACCGTGTCCCCCGGCAGGCCGGCGATCAGGTCCATGTTGATGCCCGTAAATCCCGCCTCCACCGCGTCTTCATAGGCCCGGAGGGTCTGGGCCGTGTCATGGCAGCGGCCAATGCGGCGCAGGACTTCGTCGGACATGGTCTGGGGATTGATGCTCATGCGGTCCGCGCCGCCATGGCGGATGACCCGCAGCTTCTCCACGTCCAGGGTATCCGGCCGCCCGCCCTCCACGGTGAACTCCAGGCACTCCGACAAGTCGAAGTTGTCACGGATCACCTGCAAAAGCCGCGCCATCTGAGGCGTGGAGAGGGTGGTGGGCGTGCCGCCGCCCATATACAGGCTGCGGATGGTCCAGCCGGATTCTTTTAAGAGCCTGCCGGTGTATTCGATTTCCCTGCACAGGGCTTCCAGGTACGGCTCCAAAAACTGGCCGAATTTCTCCACCGACTGGCTGACAAAGGAGCAGTAGGCACAGCGGGTGGGACAGAAGGGAATGCCGATGTAGACCGACAAATCCTTGGGCCGCAGCAGGGACGCGGCCTCCACCGTATGGCGGGAGGCGTCGATACACAGCCGCCGCCGCGACGGCGTGACAAAGTAGACGTCCCGGAGCATTCGGTCCGCAGACGCCGCCGTGCCGCCGTCCAGAAGATGCTGGGTGGACAGCTTGGTGGGCCGGACCCCGGCCAGGGCCCCCCAGGGCGGCGTGGCCCCCAGGACCTGGACCGCCGCCAGATAATAGCTCTGCTGCAAAATCCGGCGGCGCAGGCGCACGTCGTCCGCCTTACTCATGTCCAGCCGCCGGACGGCCCGGCCGGTCTTCCCCTTCCAGCGGATCGTGGCCGCGGCTGTCAGCCAACGTTTCCCCCGGGACAGAGACGAGACCGCGCCGTCCCCGGTAAAGGGGCTCGAGACGGTCTCCGCCGGTTCCTCCGGGAAGAGCTGCATTTGCAGCTGCTCCACGGCGTAAAGCTCCTGATGGCCCTTCAAATACAGCTTCATGTTCTGCCCTCGCGCATGTAAGGATTGGAGGCCCGTTCCGCCTCCAGGGTGGAAGGCTCTCCGTGGCCCGGAAGCACCTGGAAATTTCCTTCCAGAGCCGCCAAATGTTCAAGGGAAGCCATCATCTCTTCCCAGCTGCCGCCGGGGAAATCGGTCCGGCCGCAGGACCCGGCGAACAGGGTGTCGCCGGTCAGAAGCACGTCGCCGGTCCGCAGGCACACGGAGCCGGGGGTGTGGCCCGGCGTATGGAGGACCGTAAATTGAATGGAATCCAGGGTGAGTACGTCGCCCTCGCCGTAAGTGTCGGTCCAGCGGAGGCCCTGGGCCAGGGCGCCGCTGAGATGGGTGTCGGCCTCATGGAGATAGACCGGCAGGCCGGGAAACTGGCGCATGAGCTTCTCCACGCCGCCCACATGGTCAAAGTGGCCGTGGGTCAAAAGCACATACCGGGGCGTCAGCCCCTGCTCCCGCAGCCATTGGGCAACCTTGTCTCCGTGGCCGCCCGGATCCACCACGGCGCAGGCCTTGGTCTCCTCATCGGCCACAATATAACAGTTCGCCCCCAAAGGGCCCAGCTGAAAGGTCCAAATCTGCATAGTTACTCCTTCTCAATGGACAATGGAGCGCGCACGATCAAACATCGTCGCCCCTACTTCAAGTCCTTCGTATCCACAATCATGGTCACGGGGCCGTCGTTGACGGAGGCCACCTGCATGTGGGCGCCGAATTGGCCGTGCTGGGGCGGGAAGCCAAGGCGTTCGCACTCCTGCAAGAACTGCTCGTAGAGCGGAACGGCCTGCTCGGGACCGGCGGCGGCCAGGAAGTTGGGACGGCGGCCGTGGCTGCAATCACCGTAGAGGGTGAACTGGCTCACCACCAGGACGCTGCCGCCCACGTCGCCGAGGCCCAGATTCATTTTATAATTTTCATCGGTAAAAATGCGCAGGCCCAGCACTTTTTCTGCCAGCTTCCGGCAAAGGGCCGGGGTATCTTCCTGGGTAACGCCCAGCAGAATCAGGAAACCGCGGCCAATCTGGCCCACAATCTCCCCGTCAATGGTCACGGAAGCCTCCCGGACCCGTGTTACAACTGCTCGCATAATGGAATACTCCGTTTCTGATTGAATTTGCCCGTTTGGAAATCATGCATACGGGCGACCGCAAGGGTCGCCCCTACGGCGCTGTATGCGCGTCTATATCATCAGGATTTCCCTCTTCTGACCTTCTCCACCCCTGCGATGCCTCTAAGCTTGGCGCAGATGGTGTTCAGGTCACTGACGCTGGCGACGCTGAAGGTCAGGCTGGCGACGGCGTGGCCGTCGGGGAAGGCGCGGCAGCCGATTTCGCTGATCTTGATCTTCATGGAATTCATGGCGGTGGCAATGTCCAGCATCAAGCCGTCCCGGTCGCGGCAGTCGATCTCCAGAGAGGTGGAGAAGGTCTCGTCGGGCATGGCCACGGCCCAGGAAGCCCGGACCCAGCGGTCCGGCTGCTTTTCAATCAGCTCCGGGTGGGCGTTGGGACAGTCGCACCGGTGGATGGACACGCCGTAGCCCTTGGTGACAAAGCCCACGATGGGGTCGCCGGGCACGGGGGTGCAGCAGCGGGCGAACTTCACCAGGCAGGAGCCGATATCCTCCACAATGACGCCGGAGTTGGCCGTGACGTTGGCTTTCTTGACGGCGTTGAGGGCCTTGGGCTGCAGTGCCTCTTTCCCGGGCAGGGCCTTGTTGGCCTTGACCAGCTCGTCCCGGATGCGGTTGACGCACTTCACCGAGGTGATGCCGCCGTAGCCGATGGCGGCGTACATATCGTCCAGGGTGTCGAAGCTGACTTTCTTCAGAATGGTGGGAAGAATCTCCTCGTTCTGGAGGACGGAGGGATCGATGCTCATGCGGCGCAGCTCCGCCTCGAAGCTGGCCTTGCCGTGGAGGACGTTCTCCTCCCGCTTCTCCTTCTTGAACCACTGCTTGATCTTGATTCGGGCCTGGTTGCTCTGGCAGATTTTCAGCCAGTCGCGGCTGGGACCCCGGGCAGATTTGGAGGTGAGAATCTCGCAGATGTCGCCGTTGTTCAGCCGCATGTCGAAGCTGGCGATCCGGTTGTTGATCTTGGCGCCCACCATGGAGTTGCCCACGGCGGAGTGGATGGCGTAGGCGAAGTCAATGGGCGTGGACCCGGCGGGCAGGGAGATGACCTTGCCCTTGGGGGTGAAGACGAAGACCTCGTCGTTGAACATATCCACCTTCAGGGAGTGGATATAGTCCTCGGCCTCCGTGTCCTGCTGGCTCTCCAGGAGCCTGCGGACCCACTCGAATTCCTTCTCATTGCCTGCGCCCTGGCCGCCCTGCTTGTACTTCCAGTGGGCGGCGACGCCGTATTCGGCGGTCTCATGCATCTCCCAGGTGCGGATCTGCACCTCGAAGGGCACACCCTGGTCGCCGATGACCGTGGTATGTAGAGACTGGTACATGTTGGGCTTCGGGGTGGAAATATAGTCCTTGAACCGGCCGGGCACCGGGTTGAACAGATCGTGGATATGGCCCAGAACATTGTAGCAGTCGGGGATGGTGTCCACAATGACCCGGAAGGCGTACAGGTCGTACAGCTCCTCAATGGTTTTGTTCTGGTCTTTCAGTTTCCGATAAATGGAATAGGTGTGCTTGACCCGACCGTAGATCTTGCCGTGGATGCCCACGCTCTCCAGTCTCTGGGTGATGGTCTCCTGGATGGTCTGCATGAATTTTTCGGAAGATTCCTTGTTGGCCTCCAAGTAGTCCACAAGTTCCTTATAGCCTTCCGGGTCCAGGTACTGGAGGGCGATGTCCTCCAGCTCCCATTTGAGCTTCTGCATGCCAAGCCGGTGGGCCAGAGGGGCGTAGATCTCCATGGTCTCCATGGACTTGGAATACTGCTTGGCGGGAGTCTGGTACTCCAGAGTCCGCATATTGTGGAGCCGGTCGGAGATCTTGATGAGGATGACCCGGATATCCTTGCTCATGGCCATGAACATCTTTCTGAGGCTCTCCATCTGCTGCTCTTCCGTGGTGGAATACTCCACTCTTGTCAGCTTGGTGACGCCCTCCACCAGCTCCGCCACCGTGGAGCCGAAGAGCCGGACGATCTCGTCGTAGCTGGCGTCGGTGTCCTCCAGGCAGTCATGGAGCAGGGCGGCCAGAATGGCGTCGGTGTCCAGACCGATTTCCACCACGATCTCGGCCACGGCCAAGGGATGGATGATATAGGGCTCGCCGCTTTTCCGCAGCTGCTTTTTATGCTTTTGATCCGCGAAGTGGTACGCCTTGTCCACCAGAGCGATGTCCGTGGTGGGGGCGTGACGGGCAATGGCCCGCAGGAGGGATTGGTATCTTCCTTCCGCAGTTTCCATATCAGTCACCGGCTTTCTTCTGTTGTTTGAGCTGAATCAGGATGGGGCTTTGCTCCAGATCCACTTTGCCTCTCGGCTCGGCCAGGGTAATGCGAATCCAGCTCCGGTTTTTATCATAGTTCAAGAGGCCCCGCTCCCGGAACACGTCCAGGCAGATGCGCATGCGGCCCGGATTATAGGGCATACCCGCATAACGGGCGATCTTCCGGGCCAGGCAGCCGAAGTCCTCCTGCATCTGATGATTCTGGGCGTGGCTGGTGAGATACCGCCACACGGCGGTGAAGTCGCTGCGCTCCGGCAGCAAGGTCCCGGCCTCTTGGGCCGTCAGGGGCTGGCCCCCGGTGTGCTTTTCATAGATGGTCCGCTCCGCCACATAGCTCTCCCGGCTGGCCTGGTCGGGACGGATGTCCACCAAGTTCAGCTGGACTGACCGGACGCCGCGGAACTCGTTGATCTGGGGCGTAAAGGCGGCCTCCACCCGGTCCCCCGGCCCGATGCCGGAGCGCAGCGCCGTGGTGGAGAAGAAGATGGCCCCGAAGCTGTGACCGCCCCGGCCCAGGCGGAGCCGGAGATGCTTGCCGCCGCCCACCTCGGAGAGCTGCTCCACGGTCAGGCCGTCCATATAGAACACCGGCTTGGGACAGCCCGCCCCGCAGGGCTCCAGCTGGTCCAGGGCCTCGATGTTTTCTTCGGTCAAAGGCTCCGGCAGGACGGCGCAGTCGGGTTCCACCGCCGCCCG
>CAMEIU010000094.1 GCA_945918815.1 uncultured Clostridia bacterium | reverse complement strand
TCAACGCCTACAAGCCCGTCAATGATATCACCGTGGCCTGCGGCGCCGGCGCCATCAAGCTGGGCTTCCCGGTCATCACCAACGACCACGACGATATGTGGGCCGTGCCCAAGAGCCTGATCATCTACGACAACACCCAGGACTGGATCGACACCTCCCTGGAGGCCCGCGGCATCAAGCTGAAGATCACCAAGATCGACATCCCCGTGTCCTTCTCCTCCGCCTTCGAAGGCGAGATCATCCGCAAGGGCGACATGCAGATCGAAATCGACGGCTCCCGCAAGGACTGCTTCGAGCTGGTGCAGACCAAGGACGCCTCCGAGGTCGAGGACCACAAGATCGAGGTTGTGGGCCCCGAGATGGACGAGTTCCCCGTGGGCTCCAAGATCTCCCTGAGCTACACCGTGGACGTGGCCGGCAAGAGCATGCAGCCCGACTTCGAGCCCGTGTTTGAGCGCAAGATCCACTCCTTCCTGAACTGCGTCGAAGGTCTCATGCACACCGGCCAGCGCGACATGATCCGCGTCCGTGTGTCCAAGGCCGACTTTGAGGCCGGCTTCCGGTTCCGCCACATCGGCGAGGTCCTGTATGCCAAGATCAAGTCCGAGTTCGACACCGTGGTGGACAAGTGCCAGGTCCGCATCGTCGTCGGCGACGAAGCCAATGCCGCGCTCCGCAAGGAAGCCAACAAGATCTTCGACACCCGTGACGAGCGTCTGAAGACCATGACCGACGAGTCCGTGCCGGTGTTCTACTCCTGCATCATGTGCCAGGCCTTCTCCCCCAGCCACGTCTGTATCGTCACCCCCGAGCGTCTGGGCCTGTGCGGCGCCGTGTCCTGGCTGGACGCCAAGGCCACCAACGAGCTGGATCCCCAGGGTCCCTGCCAGGTGGTCACCAAGGAACGCTGCATCGACGAGCGCGTGGGCCGCTACGAGGACGTGGACGAGGCTGTCGCCCAGTACTCCCACGGTGCGCTGGAGCACGTCACCCTGTACTCCCTGCTGGAGGATCCCATGACCTCCTGCGGCTGCTTCGAGTGCATCTGCGGCATTGAGCCCTGCTCCATGGGCGTGGTCATCACCTGCCGTGAATACGCCGGCATGACCCCCCTGGGCATGACCTTCTCCGAAATGGCCTCCATGACCGGCGGCGGCGTCCAGACCCCCGGCTTCATGGGCCACGGCAAGCACTACATCGCCTCCAAGAAGTTCCTGAAGGCCGAAGGCGGCGTGGGCCGTCTGGTGTGGCTGCCCAAGGATCTGAAGGATCAGATCCGCGAGAAGCTGAACGAGACCGCTCTGGAGCTGTACGGCGTGGAGAACTTCGCCGACATGGTTGCCGACGAGACCACCTGCCCCAACGGCGATCCCGAAGAGCTGCTGACCTTCCTGTCCGAGGTCGGACACCCCGTCCTCAGCATGGAACCCTTCGATATGTAATTGCAAACATCAAATCCCCCGGAGCGGACAACCGCTCCGGGGGATCGTTTTGCAGACGATTTCAAGATATGGATATACAATCGTACCACACCGTAGGGGCGACCCTTGCGGTCGCCCGGCGGCATGCACCAACGGGCGACCGCAAGGGTCGCCCCTACGAACAGCCTGTGAACGGGGCAGATACCTCCGTCAATTGTCCATTGTTTTGTTTGAACTTTTAAACTCCTGGCTACACTATAGACAAATCCATAAAAGGAGCGTCTGAATATGAATGTCAGAGACTGTATGAATTCCCATGTGATTTCCATTGCGCCGGAGGAGAGCGTGGCGGTGGCCGCCAGGCTCATGGCGAGACATAACGTAGGGGCCCTGCCGGTCAAAGCCAGGGACGGGAGCCTCTGCGGCATCGTCACGGACCGGGACATGGTGCTGCGGTGCATGGCCCTGAACCGGTCCGCCGAAGAGACCTCCGTGGCCCGGATCATGACCGGCCGGGTGGCCGCCGTCTCCCCCACGGCCAGTCTGACCCAGGCCGCCGACTGCATGGCCAAGGAGCAGGTCCGCCGCCTGCCGGTGGTGGAGGGCCGGAAGCTGGTGGGCATCGTCTCCCTGGGCGACCTGAGCCACCGGGACGACTACGCCATGGAAGCCGCCGAAGCCCTCAGCGAAATCACAGCCAATGTGAAGAACCTCTAGGGACTCCGGCCCGAAAACACGGCACCGCACCATACAGAACGCGGCAAATGCGGCGTCCTCTGTAATGGTGCGGTGCCTTTTCCATGCAGTTTTCTCAGCCTTCGTCCAGATCGGCGTAGTCGGCCAGCTCGTCGTTCAGGGGTTTTCTATGGCAGGGGCACAGGGACACCAGTTTGTCCCAGAAGACCACGATCAAGACCACGGCGCTGACCACAGCGGCCACGGCCCCGATGAGGATCGTCAGCTTTGTACGTTTGTTCATCATTCCACCTCCGATGATACGCAGAACCATACGATCATACTATGCTTATACTATTCTATTTTCCCGGATTCCACAATGGGAAACAGGAAAGTTTTTCAAAAAATTCACACGCGGACCACAAAGTCAGCCTTTCTAGCCTTTGCGGGGGCGGGCTCTGCGGCGGCATAGCCCAGAATGCAGTGGCCCACGCCGCGATAGGTCTCCGGCACGCCCCACTTCTTCAAAAGGGCCTTGCCCTCCGGCGCGTCGAATTCCTCTCTGGCCCGGTGAATCCAGCAGGCGCCCACGCCCAGGGAGGCCGCCGCCAGGAGCATGTTGCCGATGACCAGGCTGCCGTCCTCCACCCAGGTCCGCACCTGACTGTCGGCCAGCACCACCAGGACCGTGGGCGCGCCATAGAAGGGGTCCATATCCGTCATGCCCATGACGCCTGCATTCATGGCCCGCAGCTGCTCCCGGGTCTCCGGGTCCTGGACCACCACGATCTTACCTGCCTGCTTGCCCTGGCCATTGGCGGCATAGGTGCCTGCCAGGAGAATCTGCTGCAATTCTTCCTCCCGAATCTGCTCCGGCTTGAATTTCTTCGTACTGCGCCGGTTGACGATGGTTTCCATTACTTCATTCATGATGATCCTCCTTATACATATCCGTACATGCCCCGCACCGACACCTCGCCGGACAGGACCTTGTCTGTGGTTCCGTCCTCCAGGGTCACCAGCAGGGCGCCCTGTTGGTCCATATCGTCCACATGGGCCAGCTGCACCCGGTCGCCCCGGACGATTTTCACATCCTGACCGATGGTGATGCAGTGGGCCTTGTAGCCCGCCATCCAGTCCTCCGGGGCCTCCAGCAGATCTCCCGCCGCCCGGTACAGCTGCCGCACCATCTCCGCCGCCAGTTGGCACCGGTCCACGGAACGGCCCAGGGCCTGACACAGAGAGGTCGCCATGGGGGCCACCTCCGGCGGGAAGTCCTCCGGCAGCTGGCCGCAGTTGACGCCGATGCCCGGCACCACATAGTCGGTCAGGCCGTTTTCCGCCACCACCGACAGCTCCGTCAGGATGCCGCAGAGCTTCCGCTTCTCATAGACCAGATCGTTGGTCCACTTGATGCCCGTTTCCAATCCGGCAGCCTCCAGAATGGCCCGGCGGACCGCCTCGGCCACCACCGCCGTCAGGCACAGCAGCTGGTCCGGCGGCACGTCGTACCGGAGGACCAGAGAAAGGTAGATGCCCTTTCCCTTGGGAGAGGAAAAGCTCCGGCCCCGCCGTCCCTTACCGCCGGTCTGATGGTCGGAAATGACCACCGTGCCGTGGGGCGCGCCCTGGGCCGCCAGGGCCTTGGCATAGGTGTTGGTGGAATCCACCGAGGCCAAAACGATCAGATGCGCCGCCCAGGGATGGTCCCCCAGGCAGCGCAGAACCCCTTCCCGGTTCAGAAGATCGGGTCTGCCCGTCAGGCAGTAGCCCCGATTGGTGCCGGAGGCGATGGTATAGCCCTCCTCCCGCAGCTGCTGAATGGCCTTCCAGACCGCCGCCCGGCTGACGCCCAGCAGCTCGCTGATCCGCTGCCCGGAGACATAGTCCCCGCCTTCCAGCAGCGATAAAACCTGTTCCTTTGTCATGCAATTCCCCCTTGCCGTCACCGGCAAGCCTTGCTTTTTCATGAAGAATGACCCGGCAATTCGCCATGGTTCAGCTTCATTTTAGACGGAAACGATGCAATTGTCAACCTTGGCAGCAGAATTCTCAAAAAAGGGCGGTTCATTTTTGGTTCTTTTGTTGAATTTTCCGATTTCCTGTGGTAAAATGACAGTGCATGAAATTATCGATGGAGGCATCGTCATGGAGAAGCTAAGTCCCTATTTCCCTCTCAGTTTCAACGTACTGCCCGGGGACGTCAAGAGCCTGATTCTCACGCTGATTATCTATCTGGTTGCCTGCGCCATCATGGGCGTGCTCAACGCGGTGCTGGGCTGGATACCTCTGGTCGGTTGGCTCCTGCGTCTGATTTTCTCCTTGGTCGGACTGTACTGCGTCGCCGGCATGGTACTGGCTGTGATGAAATTTTTTAAAACGGAATAAAAACGCCGCCGCGGAGGGAAGCTCCGCGGCGGAATTCTTTTTGCCGGAAATCAATGCTTGCGCCAGGTGGAGGGCATCAGCAAAATCAGCATGGGGAACAGCTCCAGGCGGCCGAACAGCATATCCAGGGTCAGAACGATCTTCGCCAAAGGCGAGAACATGGCGTAGCTGCCCGCCGGACCC
This sequence comes from uncultured Clostridia bacterium, assembly GCA_945918815.1. Classification (GTDB taxonomy): domain Bacteria; phylum Bacillota; class Clostridia; order Oscillospirales; family Oscillospiraceae; genus Avoscillospira. Next base: position 3,597 of record CAMEIU010000094.1, on the reverse strand, counting down.
ACCAGACCCAGGCCGGGGCCGATGTTGTTCAAGGTGGCCATCACAGAAGTGACGGTGGTGACCAGATCCAGATTGTCCAGGGACACCAAAAGCATGGAAACGACCGTGACAATGGCATAGAGGATCATGTAATTCTGGACACCCTGAACCACCTCCTGGCTGACCTGCTTGCCGTCGATGGTCAGCACCTTGACGCTGCGGGGATGGAGCAGCTTGCGGACCTCGGAGGTCAGCGCTTTGACCAGAATGACCAGGCGGGAGACCTTGACGCCGCCGCCGGTGGAGCCGGCGCAGGCGCCGACAATCATCAGCAGCACCAGAATCATCCGGCTCAGCTCCGGCCACTGGTTGAAGTCCACCGTGGAAAAGCCGGTGGTGGTGATGATGGACGCCACGGAGAACAGGGCGTGGTGGAAGGCGTCAAAGGCGTTGGCAAACAGCTCCACAATGTTCAGGGTAATGATCAAGGTACTGGCCGCAATGATGGCGAAGTAGGTCCGAACCTCCGTATTGCGGACGGACGCGGAAAACTTCCGCATGAGCAGAAGGAAATAGACGTTGAAATTGACGCCGAACAGGATCATGAACACGGAGATGACGCCCTGGAGATAGTAGCTGTCATAGTACCCGATGGAGGCGGACTTGACGCCAAAGCCGCCGGTACCGGCGGTGCCGAAGGCGGTGCAGAGGGAATCAAACACCGGCATGCCGCCCGCAATCAGCAGCACGATTTCCACGGCGGTCATGGCCATATAGATGCCGTAGAGGATGGCGGCGGATTTCCGCATATTGGGCACCATCTTGGACACGGAGGGTCCGGGGCTCTCGGCCCGCAGCAGATGGTTGGCCTGGCCGCCGCTGAAATTCACCAGCGCCAGCATGAACACCAGGATGCCCATGCCGCCCAGCCAGTGGGAGAAGCTCCGCCAGAACAGCATACACTGGTCCAGGGCTTCCACCTCGGTCAGGATGCTGGCGCCGGTGGTGGTGAAGCCGGAGACCATTTCAAATACCGCGTCCAGATAGCTGGGAATCTGCCCCGAAAGGGTGAAGGGCGCCGCGCCGATGAGGGAGATGAGGATCCAGGCCAGGGCCGTCAGGACGAAGCCCTCCCTGGCGTACATGGTCCGCTTCGCAGGCTTCCGCCGGGTCAAGACAAAGCCGATCAGTCCCGCCGCAGCCAGGGTTATCAGGAAATAGACGCCGGAGATTTCCCCGTAGATTGCCGCCACGATCAGCGGCAGCAGCATAAACGCGGCCTCGATCAGAAGGATGACGCCGGAGATAGACAATGATGGAATAATTCATGGGCCCTCCCCTGTTCAATGCCGGGCTGCAAAAATGTCGTTGAGGCTCCGCAGGCCGCTGTGGGTGGTGACCACGATGACGCTGTCGCCCACCTCGATGGTATCACTGCCGCGGGGTGTGATGGTTTTGCCGTTTCTGGAAATACAGCCGATGAGCAGATTGTCCTTCAGGTGCAGGTCCTGCAGCGGCACGCCGCAGTAGTCGGCGTTGGCCCTGACCCGGAATTCCATGGCCTCCACCTTATTGCCGACAATCTTGCACAGGGTCTCCATGCTTTCGTAGTCGTTGGAGTTCTGCATGGCCCGCACGTAGCGGACCACGTTGTCGGCGCAGATGCTTCTGAGATAGAACACGGAGCCCAGGTCCAGATCGCCCACGATATCCTCATAGGAGTCCCGGTTGATCTTGGTGATGACCTTGGCCTTGGTGGTCCGGGTGGCGTAGAGGGAGATGATGATGTTTTCCTCGTCGATGCCCGTCAGAGAAGCGATGGCGTCCATGTGTTCGATGCCCTCCTCCAGCAGCACCCGCTGGTCGGTGCCGTCGCCGTGGATGATGGTGGCGCCGGGCAGCAGCTGGCTCAGGCTCTCACAGTGGTGCTTGTCGGATTCGAGAATCTTGACGTCAATGCCCGAGGCCAGCAGCTGCTTGGCCAGGTAGAAGCACATGCGGCCGCCGCCGATGAGCATGGCCTGCCGGACCCGGCTCTTTGCCACGCCCACCTGCCGGAAAAACGCCTGGGCCTCCTGGGGACTGGCGACGATGGAAATCCGGTCGCCCGCCTGCAGCCGGAACTCGCCGGAGGGAATATAGACCTCCCGCTCGCCCCGTTCCACGGCGCAGATCAGGACCTTGGTCTTGAACTTTCCCATTTCATAGAGGGCCATGCCGTTGAGGGGAGAATTCTCCGCCACGCTGAGCTTCAGAATTTCCACGCGGCCTTTGGCAAAGGTATCGATCTTGATGGCTGAGGGCACCCGCAGGACCCGGGCCATTTCTCTGGCGCACTCCTGCTCCGGGTTGATGGTCATACTGAGGCCCAGATCGTCCTTGATGAGGTTCAGCTCTTCCACATAATTCGGATTGCGGACTCTGGCGATGGTGTGCCGTGCGCCCACCTTTTTGGCGATGAGGCAGCAGAGCAGATTCAGCTCGTCCTCGCCGGTACAGGCAATGACCAGATCCGCATGGTTCACACCGGCCTCCAGCTGGATGGGCCGGGACACGCCGTTGCCCTCCACCACCATCACGTCCAAGTCGTTGTTGGACTGATGCAGGGGCCCGCTGGACTTGTCGATGAGGGTGACCTCATGCTTTTCCTTGGACAGCTGTTCCGCCAGCACGCTGCCGATTTTGCCGTCTCCAATAATTACGATTTTCATAAAAATCCACCTGCGCAGATGATGTCTAGACTACTGTATCACAAATCCAGATGGTTTTCAACCGTGTCGAAAACAGAAAAAACGGCAAAGCCCGGGGCATTGAAAATGGTTCCTTGTACAGGCAAATTGGGAGTTGACGCACTGGCAAATCCCAATTCCCCGCTTTGTTTCCTCCATATTGCATAGGAAGGCCCCCGCAGAAGGATCTGCGGGGGCGCGATGGAAATTGGAGGATTATTTGACGGCTGCGAAGCCCTTTTCCAGGTCGGCGATGATGTCGTCGATGTGCTCGGTGCCGATAGACAGGCGGATGGTGTTGGGCTTGATGCCCTGATCCAGCAGCTCTTCCTCGGTCAGCTGGGAGTGGGTGGTGGTAGCGGGATGGATGACCAGGCTCTTGACGTCAGCCACGTTGGCCAGCAGGGAGAAGATCTCCAAATTGTCGATGAACTTGTGGGCTTCCTCCTGGCCGCCCTTGATCTCGAAGGTGAAGATGGACGCGCCGCCGTTGGGGAAGTACTTCTCATACAGGGCATGGTCGGGATGATCGGGCAGAGAGGGATGGTTGACCTTCTCCACCAGGGGATGGTTGCTCAGATACTCCACAACCTTCTTGGTGTTCTCGGCGTGGCGCTCGAGACGCAGGGACAGGGTCTCTGTGCCCTGGAGCAGCAGGAAGGCAGCGAAGGGAGAGATGCACGCGCCGGTGTCGCGGAGCAGGATGGCACGGATATAGGTCACAAAGGCGGCAGGACCGGCAGCGTCCACGAAGCTGACGCCGTGGTAGCTGGGGTTGGGATCGGCAATGACCAGGAATTTGCCGCTGGCCCTCCAGTCGAACTTGCCGGAGTCGACGATGACGCCGCCCAGGGTGGTGCCGTGGCCGCCGATGAACTTGGTGGCGGAG
>CAMEIU010000093.1 GCA_945918815.1 uncultured Clostridia bacterium | reverse complement strand
TATCGGGCGACCGCAAGGGTCGCCCCTACGAATTCTTCGGAAACGGGCTGATTTCAATCATTTTCCAAAGGAAAATACCTTCATTGTCAATTGTCCATTGTCAATTTTCAATTAGCTCTATAAATCCCAATTTTCCGATTGATCGATGAAACCTGAAAGGAGCCATTTTATGTTTACTGCCGCCGTCATCACCGTCAGCGACCGAAGCTTTCATGGAGAACGTCCGGATTTGGGTGGCCCCGCCGTGGCGGAGGCGCTGGAAAAGGCCGGGTATACCGTGACTCATCGGGAGATCGTGCCTGATGAGCAGCCCCTGATCGAAGAGACTTTGAAGCACGCCGCCGACCAGTTGGACATTGCTCTGATCGTCACCACCGGGGGCACCGGCTTTGCCCCCCGGGACGTGACGCCGGAGGCCACCCTGGCCGTCTGCGACCGGCTGGTCCCTGGGATTCCCGAGGCCATGCGGGCCGCCTCCATGGCCATCACCAACCGGGCCATGCTGTCGAGAAGCGCCGCCGGTCTTCGGGGCCGGAGCCTGATTTTAAATCTGCCCGGCAGCCCCAAGGGCGCGTTGGAAAACCTGGACGCAGTCCTCACCGCCTTGGACCACGGCCTGACCATGCTCCGCGGCAAGCCCATGAACTGCGCGGAGCTGAAGGACTGAAACAGAAAAGCGCATGTCGTTGCAGCCAGTATCCTGGCATTGCGGCGGCATGCGCTTTTTCTGTTTTTATACCGTTACGGTGGAAGCTTCCATTTCCCGGATCTGAAGCTGCAGGCGGTCTGCGATCAGGGCGATAAATTCCGAATTGGTTGGCTTTCCCTTGGAATTGGAGACCGTGTAGCCAAAGAACCGCTGCAAGGTTTCCAAATCACCCCGGTCCCACGCCACTTCGATGGCGTGACGGATGGCCCGCTCCACCCGGGACGGCGTGGTGGAAAAGGTCTTGGCAACCTGGGGATACAACACCTTGGTGATGGCGTTGATGACCTCCATGTCGCCCACCGCGATTTTGATGGCTTCTCTGAGATATTGGTAGCCCTTGATATGGGCCGGCACGCCGATTTCATGGATCACCGACGTGACCATGGCGTCCAGGTTGATCTCCGGCCGCCGAGCCGGATGCTGTCCGCCTTCCTCTTCTGCATGCAGAATTTCGTTGAGCCGCGCCGCCACGGCCTCCGCCTTACAGGGCTTTGCCATGAAGTAGCGCACGCCCAGCCCAGCCGCTGTGCCTGCCACATACTCCGTCATGAAGCCCGTCAGCACAAGACTCACCGGCGGCTTTTCCAGTTTGGCCGCCTCCCGCAGGACTGCGATGCCGTCCACCTGGGACAGCATCAGATCGGGAATCAGCACGTGCGGCTTCTGCTGTTGCAGCAGCTCCACCGCCTGCTGACCATCTCCCGCAAGTCCGACGACCTCCCAGCTAGGAAGCTGTTCCAAGGTCTGTTTCAGCTCCTGGCAGAATATTTCACTGCCATCGGCGATCAAGATTCTCCTCCGTTTTTCCATAGTATGTTGACCTCTCCTATCAAATTTTCCGTAGGGTCCCTCCGTAAGACACTGTCTTATTGCATCGCCGCGATATCTCAAGTTTACCACATATATCCATGATTTTCAACAGTTTTTATCATCAAAAATGCAGTTTTTGTCGACGAGATTCGACATTTTCCAACATATTCGTGGGATTTCCAGAAAATTCTACACAGTTTCAGCCGTCGCAGCAGAGCTCCAGCGCGCTGCCGCCGCCGGGCAGACGGCGGACGCGGATCTGCCGCTCCACACAGGTCTTCAGGGTCTCCACATGGGAGATGATCCCCACCAGACGGCTACTGCCGGTCAGCTCCTGAAGCGTCTCCATGGCCTGCCGCAGGGCTTCCTCGTCCAGGGAGCCGAAGCCCTCGTCCACGAACAGGGTGTCCAGCTGGACGCCGCCCGCCGGCAGCAGTTCGTCGGACATGCCCAGGGCCAGGCACAATGACGCCTGGAAGGATTCGCCGCCGGACAGGGTGCAAACGCTCCGGGTGGTGCCGTTGCAGTGGTCCACCACGTCCAGCTCCAGACCGGTCTGACTCCGCTGGCCCTCGGCCTCCCGCCGTTTGAGGGTGTAGCGGCCGCCGGTCATATCCAGCATCCGCACGTTGGCCCGGCGCAGAATCCGGTCGAAGAAGGTCATCTGTACATAGGTCTCCAGCATGATCTTCTCCTTGCCCGCCATGGTCCCATTGACCGTGTCGGACAGAGCCTTGACCCAGCTCCACCGGCCGCCCAACGCTTCCAGCCGGTCCAAGTCGTCGGTCACAGCTTCCAGAATGGCGGCGTTGCCGGCCCGGCGGTGGGCCAGGTTCTCCTTCTCCGCCAGAATCCCGCGCTTTTCCTCCGTCAGCGCCGCACGCCGCTGTCGCAGGGCTTCCAGATCCAGCTCCGGCAATTCCTTTTGCTGCCGCTCCAGCACGGCGATCCGCGCCTCCTCCGCCGTCTGCCGGGCCTCCAGGGCCACACAGGCCTGCTCCGCCTCCAAAAGACGTTTCTCCATTTCCCGGACCTGCCGTCCCAGGCTCTGAATCTCGGCCTCCGCCGCGGCGCGGTTTTCAAATTCCAGCTGCGCCCGCTGCCGCGTCAGCTCCCCTTCCAAGGCCGTCCGCTCCGCCTGGCAGGCGGCAATGTTCTCCGTCAGAGTCTGCCGGGTCTCCCGGAGCTTCTGAACGGTCTGCTCCAACCCAGGCAACCGCTCCCGCAGGGTCTGTTCCTCCCGGCAGGCAGCCGCCGCCCGGTCCAGAGCCGCCTGGGCATCCACCGCGTTCCGCCGGGCCCGGGCCTGGGCCTCAGACAGCCTGGCGGGAATCTCGTCCCGCCCGCAGAGACCCAGCAAACGCTGTGCCTGGGCCTGAAGGGTCTGGGCCGCCGCCTCGGCCCGGCCCATGCAGCTGTGGGCCGCCTCGCTGGCCGCGTTCCGCTCCGTCCTGGCCCGCTCCGCCGCCTGTTTGGCGCGATCCACCGCCGCCTTGTCCGGCGCTTCCGCCGCCAGCTTGGCGGGCTTCGGATGATCCACCGCGCCGCAGACGGGGCAGGGCTGTCCGGGCTGTAAGGCCGCCGCCAGAATGCCCGCCTGGGCGTCCAGAAACGCCTGCTCCACAGCCTCCCACTGGGCCAGCCTCCGCTGGGCCGCCTGAGACGCCGCCGCGTAGGCCGCCTGGGCCTGGGCCAGCTTCTGCCGGGCCGCCGCCTCCTGGGCCATGGTCTGGGCCAAGGCCTGCAAATCCTCCTGCTGGGCCCTGGTCTCTTTCCGGGCCGCTTCCGCCTGCCCCAGGGCCGCGCCGCTGTCCCGCAGGCCTTCCAGCCCTTCCTTGGTCCTGGCCAGCCGTTCCATCTGTGCTTCCAGATCTGCCACGGCCTGGGTCCGGGCCTTCCGGTCCGCTGCCTCCCGCTGCCGCAGGCGGTCCGCCCGGACTTGCAGCGCCGTCAGGGCGTCATACTGGGGCAAGAGCTTTTCAATGGCCTCGCCGCGGGCGCGGTTCGCCTGGATCTCCGGCTTCCGGGCCTGCCATTGGGCCAGCCGGGCCCTGGCTTCCTCCAGCTTCGGCCGGTCCGCCGCATACTGACAGCGGGCCTGCTCCCATTCCAGCCTAGTCTTTTCCGCCAGCTCCGCTTTGCCCACGGTCTGGTCCAGCACCCGAAGCTCCGCCTCCAGGCCGGCCAGGGCTTCGGTCTTTTCGTGTTCCCGGAGAGAATCCTCTTCCAGCAGTGCGGCCAGCAGGGGCAGGCAGCTCTTCTCCGGTGTCTTCTGGTCCAGGAGCGCCGTCAGGTCTGCCGCCAAAGGCGAATCCGCCGCCCATTGGACGCCGGAGATCCGCTGGACCAGGCTCCGCTCCAGGATCCCGTACCGGTCCCGCAGGTCCAGGGCCTGCTCCTTAACCCGCTCCTGGAACCGCTGATACCGCCCGGTCTGGAAGATCTCCCGGAAGATTTTGCTGCGTGCCTCGGTTTTGGCCTGGAGCAGCCGCAGGAAGTCCCCCTGGGCGATCATGGCCACCTGGGAGAACTGGTCCCGGTCCAGGCCCAAAAGGGCGGTCACCGCCGTCGTCACGTCCTTCCAGCGGGTCACCGGCTGCCGCTGGTCCGGGTACAGGAACAACGCCTCCGCCTTCTGGACTGTCAGGCCGGTCCCCCGCTCCTTGGGCCGCACATATTCGGGACTGCGCCGGACCGTGTAGGTCTTGCCGCGGCAGAGAAATTCCAGCTCCACAAAGGTCGGCGTGCCGGGCAGGGCGTAGTTGCTGCGGAGCATGTCGTTCTGGCGGCTGGTCCCGCTGGCCTCACCGTAGAGGGCGAAGCAGATGGCGTCAAAAATGGTGGTTTTGCCCGCGCCGGTGTCGCCGGTGATGAGATACAATCCCCGGTCTCCCAGGCGGGACAGATCCAGCGTGGTCTCCCCGGCATAGGGGCCGAAAGCGCTCATGGTCAGCTTCAAGGGTCTCATGGCTCATCCTCCCAGATCTCCCGCATGAGGGCCGCCGCCAGATCCCGCTGGTTCTGGCCCATGGGCTGATCGTTGCGCAGGCGGTAGAAGTCCTCCAACAGCTCCAGTGGCGACAGAGTCGGTTCCCGGACCGGCTCCAGGGTCCGGCTGGCCCGGGTCCGCCGGTTGTCGTATTCCATCCGCAGCAGGTTCGGATAGGCAGTCCGCAGCCGGGCCAGGGCGTTGGGCACGTCGTCCTCGTCGGTCAATTGCACGCGGAGGTAGTCGTCGGATTTTTCCTCCATCAGCTCGGAAAACCGGCCCCGCAGAGAACGCACCGGATGGAGGGGAGATAGCGCCTGGACCGTCACGTCCACCTGTCCCTTCTTCCCCAGGTCCACCCAAGTGACCGACTTCTCCTGTCCGGCTTCCGAAAAGGAATAGGCCAGGGGTGTGCCGCAGTAGCGGATGCGGCCGTCCTTTCCCACAAACTGGGGACTGTGGAGATGGCCCAGGGCCACATAGTCGAAGGCCGCAAACACTCCCGCGTCCACATCGTCCAGACCGCCGATGGACAGCGCTTCTGATTCGCAGCGCATCGCGCCGGTGACCAGCTGATGGGCCACCAGGACGTTGCGGCAGTTTGGGTCCAGGTCCCAATGCTCCAGGACCGTCCGCGCCGCGTCGGTATAGGTTTCGATTTGGGCCTCCGGGTAGACCCGGCGCACGTGGACCGGCTTGAGGAAGGGCAGCAGATAGACCCGCAAGGGCCCCTCCGAATCCGCCAGCTCCACCGGCGGGACTGCCCCCTGGAAGACCGGGGAAATATGGATTCGGCTGCTCTCCAGCAGGTGCGCGCCGAAGGCCAGCCGCTCCGGCGAATCGTGGTTGCCGCTGACCAGGAACACCGGCAGGTCCCGCCCGGCCAGCTCCGTTAAGAACCAGTCCAGCAGCGTCACCGCCTCGGCGGCGGGCACGGCTTTGTCGTACAGGTCCCCGGCCAGCAGCACGCCATCGGCGTTTTTCTCATCCAGCAGCTTTAAAATCTGCTCCAAAATAAACCGCTGATCCTCCAAAAGGGAGAGATCATAGAGCCGTCTGCCCAGATGCAGATCGGACAAATGTAAGAAACGCAAGCCGGGACCTCCTTTTTGTTCCGACGAAATTGGAATTTATCTATGAGTTGACAATTGATAACTGACAATTGTCAATGGAGGTATCCGCTTCGCGGATGATTGAAATGATTGCCCACCAGAAAGAAATCCGTAGGGGCAGCCCCATGTGGCCGCCCGTTGGTGCAGGCTTTCGGGCGGCCACGCGGGGCCGCCCCTACGGTGTTGCTTGATCGTGCTTCTGTCAATTCTAATTCATCGCGAAGCGACACCATAATTGTCAATTGTCCATTGTCAATTGTCAATTGTCAATTGTCAATTCGCTCTACAAATTCCAATTTGAACTGCTTTTATTCTGTCACAAACTCTGTTCAAATGTCAAGAGAGCTGATATAATAGAATGATCACGCGGAGGTGAACTTCATGTACGCATTGTTATCCCTGCTGGGCGGCGTGTTTGTTTCTGTCATGCTGGTCCTCAATGGAAAGCTGACGGCAGTGACCGGCGTCTATCTGGGGACGGTCATCATCCACGCCGTGGGGCTCGTTCTGATGCTCCTGTGGACCCTGGCCCGGCGGGGCTTTCGGAAATTGGACAAGAATGTCCCCGTCTGGAGCTACTGCGGCGGTGCCATCGGCGTCGGCACCGTGGTATTGGTGAACCTGGCTTTTGGCACCATTTCGGTCACGGCAGTGGTGGCCCTGAGCCTCTTTGCCGAGACCGCCGTCTCCATTCTCATCGATACCTTCGGCTGGTTCGGAACCCAGCGGCGGCCCTTTTCCCTGAACGGCCTCTGGGGTCTGCTGGTTATCTGCGGCGGCATTCTGGTCATGCTGCTGCCCATGAAGGGGGCGTCGGTTCTGGCGGTCCTCTTCGCCATGCTGTCCGGCGTCACCAACCTGTTCTCCCGGACCGTCAATTCCACCCTGGCCCGGCGGTCCGATTCTCTCTACAGCACCTTCTGGAATTTCCTCACGGGCTTCCTGGCAGCGCTGCTGGTCTGGGCCGTTCTGGGCTGCGACCTGCCGGCGAGGGGTCTGCCCACCACCTTCTGGTACTATCTCGGCGGCGCCTGCGGCATCGGGTCTGTCTCCCTGGCCGCCCTGTGCCTTAAAAAGATGTCGTCTTTCTATGTGACGCTGTTTACCTTTATCGGCCAGCTGTTCACCAGCATCCTGCTGGACGCGCTGCTGGAAGGGGCCTTCTCGCTTCGGGGCCTCACCGGCGGCCTGCTTGTGCTGGCGGGCCTCATCCTGAATCTGCTGGCGGAGCGGAGGGCGAAGGCATGATTCAGGCCGTTCTGTTCGATGTGGACGACACCCTCTACGACCAGCTGGCCCCCTTTGCCGCCGCCTGCCAGACCTTCCCCGCATTGCGGGACCTGGACCCGGCGGCCCTCTATCAGACCCGGAGCCGCCGCGGTATGGAGGCTCTGATTCGCATGAACGCCGGGGAGATCAGCCTGGAAGAAAATCACATCTACCGGATGCAGATGGGCTGCCGGGACCTGGGCGTCGCGATTTCCGAGGCGGAGGCCCTTTCCTTCCAGGCGGTCTATGAGCACGAGCAGACCCGCCTGACCGTGACGCCGGGAATGACGCGGATTCTGGACCTGTGCCAAACTCGCGGCTGGGAGCTTGGAATTATCACCAACGGCCCCTCCGATCATCAGCGTCGGAAATGCCGGGTCCTGGGCCTTGGCCGCTGGATTTCGGAAGACCATATTTTCGTCTCTGGCGACAGCGGCATTTTAAAGCCCGATCCGGCCATTTTCCGCCTTGCCCGGGACCGGATGGGACTGGAGCCGGAAACCACCCTGTATGTGGGCGATTCCTATGAACATGATATGGCCGGAGCCCTGGCCGCGGGCTGGTGCTGCTTCTGGCTGAACCGAAGAAACGTCTCCCTGCCTGCCGGAAAAGCGCAGCCCGGCGGCATGGGAGACGAAAAAGCACTGGAACGGTTTTTATTGGAACAATAAGGAGAGAGACATGCCGAAGATCATCGAAATTCAGGATCTCAACGCCCCGGAGCTGGACGTCTTTGCCCGGCTGACCGAGGCCCAGCTTCGGAACCGGCTGGAGCCGGAGAAGGGCGTTTTCATCGCGGAAAGCCCCAAGGTCATCGTCCGGGCTATGGAAGCAGGCTGTATGCCGGTGGCCTTCCTCATGGAGCGCAAGCACATCGAAGGACAGGCCCGGGAGCTTCTGGACCGCTGCGGAGACGTACCGGTCTACACGGCAGACCGGGCGGTGCTGGAGGGCCTGACGGGCTACCAGCTGACCCGGGGCATTCTCTGCGCCATTCGGCGGCCCAGGCTGCCCCACGTGGAGGAACTGCTCCACAGCGCACAGCGGGTTGCGGTGCTGGAGGGCATTGTGGATTCCACCAACGTGGGGGCCATCTTCCGCTCCGCGGCGGCCCTGGGCATGGATGCGGTCCTTCTGACCCCCACCTGCTGCGACCCCCTGTGCCGCCGGGCGGCCCGGGTCAGCATGGGCACGGTATTTCAAATACCCTGGACCAGAATCGGCGTGGAGCCATCGGACTGGCCCGTACAGGGCATGGAGCGGCTCCGCGCCCTGGGCTTCAAAACCGCTGCCATGGCCCTGACCGACGACTCCGTCAGCGTGGAGGATCCCAGGCTCCGAAATGAGGAGAAGCTGGCCATTATCCTGGGCACCGAGGGCGACGGTTTGGCCCAAAGCACCATCGCCGCCTGCGACTACACAGTCCGCATCCCCATGGACCACGGCGTGGACTCCCTCAACGTGGCCGCCGCCAGCGCAGTGGCCTTCTGGGAGCTTAGGGCAAGGTAAATGATACGCCGCACCGTGCGCAGATGGGATTGGTAGTGTCAAGAGTTGTGCGCAAATTTGCTTTGGTATCTGGCAGAAATCTATTACAGGGGGCGGCTCAACCGCCC
>CAMEIU010000092.1 GCA_945918815.1 uncultured Clostridia bacterium | reverse complement strand
AGGCCCAGGTTGGCGCCCACCTCCTGGCCCAGGCCCGGGGCCGACAGCCGGTAAGCGCACCGCTCCACGCAATGCTTCGTACCGCAGATATAGCCGCCGATGGGGGCCAGGCCGCCGCCGGGATTCTTAATGAGGCTGCCCACAATCATGTCCGCCCCCACGTCCGACGGCTCCAGGGTCTCCACAAACTCGCCGTAGCAGTTGTCCACCATGACCGTCAGGTCCGGCTTCACGCCTTTGCAGAAGGCGATCAGCTCTCCGATCTGCTGCACCGAAAAGCTGGGCCTGGTGGCATAGCCCTTGGACCGCTGGATGGTGACCAGCCTGGTCTTCTCTCCGATGGCCTTGCGGATGTTGTCATAATCAAAGGTCCCGTCGGGCAGCAGATCCACCTGCCGGTAGGAGACGCCGTACTCCTTCAGGGAGCAGGGCGACTCCCGGATGCCGATGACCTCCTCCAATGTGTCGTAGGGCCCGCCGGCGGGGCTCAGCAGCTCGTCCCCCGGCAGCAGATTGGCGGACAGGGCCACGGCCAGGGCGTGGGTGCCGCAGGTGATCTGGGGCCGGACCAGAGCCGCCTCCGTGTGGAAGGTGCCGGCGTAGACCTTCTCCAGCCGCTCCCGGCCCACATCGTCGTAGCCGTAGCCTGTGGTGGCCGCGAAGCAGGCCGCGCTGATCTTGTTCTCCTGCATGGCATGGAGGACCTTCAATTGGTTGTACTCCGCCACATGGTCGATGGCCTCAAACCGCTGCCGCAAAGATTCCAGAATCGTCTCTCCAAATTCATAAGCCTTGGGCGCAATGCCCACGGATTCGTACATTTCCCGCATAGTGCATCCTCTTTTTTGAAAAAATAGCAGTATAAGAGTATCGCAAAAGCGGGGTACTGTCAAGTAGGGGCAGCCATCAGCCGCCCCTACAGAGGTGGCGCGAGGGACGCGGGTTTTTCTTGCGCGGTTCCAGGAAATATGATATGATATTAGTATCCTGTCATGAGAAAGGCGGCGGCAGATATGCGGCGTCCCATTTGCTATGTGGTTGGAGCAGGCGAGGATTTTGGCCTGGATTTTGTGCCCCAGGACGGGGATATGGTCATCGCGGCGGACGCCGGATACCGGCAGCTGCAAGCAGCGGGCATCAAGCCCCAGGTGGTCATCGGGGATTTTGATTCCCTCGGGGCCGCACCGGCGGGCGAGGAAATCATCACCCTGCCCAAGATCAAGGACATCACCGACACCTGGGCCGCCATTCACCTGGGCATGAAGAAGGGCTACCGGCGTTTCTTCCTCTACAGCTGCACCGGCGGCCGCTTTGAGCACACCCTGGCGAACCTGCAACCCCGGGCGGACCTGGCCCAGCAGGGCATGGAAGGCCGCCTGTTCGACAAGACCCAGGTGATCACCGCCATTTCCGGCGGCACGATCCAGTTCGGGCCGGAGCGGAAGGGCTTCGTCTCCGTGTTCTCCTACACCAACGAATGCACCGGCGTCACCATCCAGGGCCTGAAATATCCCCTGGACAACGCCCGCCTGACCAGCCGCTTCCCCTTGGGCGTCAGCAACGAATTCCTCGGAATCCCCAGCTCCGTCACCATCGGCGTCGGCACCGCCCTTCTGGTCTACGACAGGAAGAAGAAGGCGTAAGCCCCTACGGCAATGATTCAATCGTCCATTGTCAATGATCAATTGTAAAAGTGAGGTGAAACAGCATGGACGCGGACAGAAGTAGCGGCACAGAGTTGGGCCGACCTAGAATACGTTTGGCGTCCGGTTGGGACGCCTAGGGCTCTGCCCATGCATGTGTCTTGCTCCTGTCAAATTTCAATTTGAAAAGGAGGAAGCGCGATGAAAGAACGCACCGCAATTTTGGAAGAGGCCATCGTCAAGCTGGTGGAGGCCAAGAAGTACACCTCTCTGAGGGACTTTCTGGCGACCTTAAATCCGGCGGACATTGCAAGCGCCCTGGGCGCGGTGGCCGACCAAGCCCTGCCTCTGGTCTTCCGTCTGCTGCCCAAGGAATTGGCGGCGGAGACCTTTGTGGAAATGGAGCCGGAGCAGCAGGAGACTCTGATCAAAGGTTTTTCCGATCTGGAGCTGAAAGCCGTGGTGGAGGAGCTGTATGTGGACGACGCCGTGGACCTGGTGGAGGAAATGCCCGCCAACGTGGTCTCGCGGATTCTGGCCCAGGCAGACCCGGACACCCGGAAAATGATCAATGAAATTCTAAAGTATCCCGAGGACTCCGCCGGTTCCGTCATGACCACGGAATTTGTGGAGCTGCGGGCCAACATGACCGCCGCCCAGGCCATCCAGCACATCCGCAAGGTGGCCGTGGACAAGGAAACCATCAACACCTGCTATGTCACCGACGGCACCCACCATCTCCAGGGCGTGCTGTCCATCGGGGCCCTGATTCTGGCCGACCGGGACACCCTCTGCCAGGAGATCATGAACGTCAACGTCATCTCCGTCCAGACCCTGGAGGACCAGGAGACCGTGGCCCGGATGCTGTCCAAATACAACTTCGGGGCCCTGCCCGTGGTGGACGGCGACGGCCGTCTGGTGGGCATCGTCACCGTGGACGACGCCATGGACATCATGGAAGCCGAGGCCACGGAGGACATCGAGAAAATGGCCGCTATCACCCCCTCGGACCGGCCCTATCTCTCCACGGGGCCCATCACCATTTGGAAGCGCCGGATCCCCTGGCTGCTGCTTCTGATGATCTCCGCCACCTTCACCGGCCTGATCATCACCAAGTTTGAGGACGCCCTGGCCTCCTGCGCCGTATTGATCGCCTATATTCCCATGCTCATGGACACCGGCGGCAACTCCGGCTCCCAGGCCTCCGTCACCATCATCCGCGGCCTGTCCCTGCAGGAGCTGCAATTCCGGGATCTGTTCCGGGTGGTCTGGAAGGAATTCCGGGTGGCCATCCTCTGCGGCGTAACCCTGGCCGCCTGCAACTTTGCAAAGCTTTTGCTTCTGGACCGGGTGGGCATGGCCGTGGCCGCCACGGTCTGCGTCACATTGATGCTGACCATCGTGGTGGCCAAGCTGGTGGGCTGTACCCTGCCCATGCTGGCCAAAAGGCTGGGCTTCGACCCGGCGGTCATGGCCAGCCCCTTCATCACCACCATCGTGGACGTGCTGTCCCTGCTTCTCTACTTCCAGCTGTCCTCCACGATCCTGGGCCTGTAGTTCTTTTCCTCTCCCCCACCGCATACAGTGTTCCATACGAAGAAAACGAGGTGGGGGAATGGAACAAACGACCAACCGAATCGAGCTGCGGGGCTCCCTGGCGGAGCTGCCCCAGTTCTCACACGAAAACCACGACAAGCGCTTTTACCGCTTCACCCTGGAGGTGGAGCGATTGTCCGGCACCGTGGACCTGCTGCCGGTGATCGTACCGGAGCCGGTGCTCTGCGCCATGGACCTCAGCGGCGGCTCCATGCTGGAGATCACAGGACAGATCCGCTCCTTCAACAGCCGGGCCGCCACGGGCCGGAAGCTGGTCATCTCGGTCTATGCCGAAACCCTGGCCGCCTGCGAGGGCGAGCCCATGAACAATGTGACGCTCTCCGGCGTCGTCTGCAAGGAGCCGGTCTACCGGATCACGCCTCTGGGCCGGGAAATCTGCGACGTGATGCTGGCCGTCAACCGGCCCTATCACCGGGCGGACTACATTCCCTGCATCTTCTGGGGCCGCACCGCCGAAATGGTGTCCCAGTGCCCCGTGGGCATGGGACTAAAGCTGACCGGACGGCTCCAAAGCCGGGAATACGTGAAGGTGTTGGAAGAAGGCAGCGAACGCCGCACGGCCTACGAGGTCTCCGCCATCACGGCGGAGGCGGAAGGCGAATGACCCTGATCGAATCCGTAGGGGCGACCCTTGCGGTCGCCCGAAGGTACGCAGACGGGCGGCCGCAAGGGCCGCCCCTACAGCATATTTTTGATTTTTTCTGGAACCCGCTTCCGTTTTTTTCGTCTTCATAAGTAGAAGACCTTTTGCATTGACCAAGCAAAAAACAGAAAGGGGAAATACCAATGAAAAAGCATTTCAACAAATTGGCCCTGCTGCTGGCGGTTTTGCTGGTGCTGGGCTGTCTGACGGCCTGCGGGGCGTCGTCCAAGTCCGAAGCTACGGCAAGTATGAGCTATGATACGGCCGCCGCGGGTACTTCCATGGAAACCATGGAGATGGAGATGGCAGTGGAGGAACCTGCCGCCGCGCCAGAGGAAAATGGCTTCTCCACCACGTCCCAGGAAAGCGGCGACGCGCTGACCGTGGAGACCGTGGAGGACTTCACCGAGAAGATCATCTACACCGGCTATGTCAGCATCGAGACCACCGCCTTTGACGATTCCCTCCGGGATCTGGAGCAGGCCGTGGCGGCAAACGGCGGCTTTGTCCAGGACTCCAGCGTGGAGGGCTACAGCCGCACCAACGCCGACGGCACCACCAGCGTGGTGGACCGCTGGGCCAGCTACACCGTGCGGATTCCGGCGGACCGGTTCTCCGCCTTCATGGCTCTGACCGACGGCATTGGCAACGTGACCAGCTCCAGCCGCTCGGCGGAAAACGTGACCAGCCAGTACACCGACTATGAGGCCCGGCTGGACAGCCTGTACATCCAGGAGGAGCGGCTGCTGGACATGCTGGAACAGAGCGGCGACCTGGAGAGCCTGATCACGTTGGAGGAACGGCTCTCGGAGGTCCGCTATGAGATCGAGAGCATCGAACGGAACCTGCGGAACCTGGACCAGAAGCTGGCCTACTCCACGATTCACCTGACCCTGCAGGAGGTGGAGATCTACACGCCCACGGTGCCCGTGACCCGGACCTTCGGCGAGAAGCTGTCCGACGCCTTCTCCAGCGGCTGGAACGGCTTCGTCCGCGGCATTCAGAACTTCTGCCTCGGCCTGGCCCGCAACCTGTTCACCCTGGTTCTGCTGGCCGTACTGATCGTGGTCCTGATTCTGGTCCTCCGCAAAGTCCGCCGCCATCGCCGGAAGAAACCGGAGCCGAAGCAGGAGGAAAACGAACAGAAATAAGAACATAAGCATGTCCTTTTAAAATAACACACCCGATCATGCAACACTGTAGGGGGCTGTTAAAAAAGTCTGTCCTTGCGAGCCAGTGCGCACGCAATCCGTTCCCTTTTTGACCGTAAATTTGACGCTTTTCCTGTCAAAAAGTCAGCGGTCAAAGCGGAAGCTTAGACTTTCTTAACAGCCCCCTTGGGCGCTCCCGCGCCAGCGCATCACATCGTCAAATCCCAATTTCCCGGGCTTCTATGGCTCGGTACGGTTTCTCTCAGGATTCACAATTCTCAAACAATTCTCAAACACAAACTTCACAAAAGGATGTTAACATACCGGCGATTTTGAATCGGTATGGAGGTTCTTCGGATGAAAGCGGGGCGAGAACGCCATTGTGTTCGGCGCAGGTACCATCGGCATCGCCGCCATCGGTCTGAAATACTTCGGCTGCTCGGTACGGCGCCTGAACCGCGCCGGTCCGCCGTCTTTCCATGCCAAAGCGCAAGGATTTGACTTTTTGGGAATTCGCGTTATAATCAATGCAACCGGAAAACGCGGCGGCATGCTCCAATCCGCCAAGCCACTGACGGGAAGGAGAAACACCATGGAATTCAGAGACAGACACGCCCGCTTTCTGCTCCGCAAGCTTTGGAAGAGCTCCGTCGGATTTCACGGAAAGCCCTGCGCCCTGCTGGCCGTGGGCGTCCGGGTCTGCGAGACCGCCCTGGCAAAGCTGGGGCTGGAGGCGCCCGACGGAGACCGGCTGGTCTGCGTCTCCGAGCACGACGGCTGCTGCGTGGACGCCATCCAGATCGGCCTCCACTGCACCATCGGCAAAAAGCACCTGCTGTTCTACAAGACCGGCAAGCTGGTCTTCACCGTGTACGACCTGCTCACGGGCCAATCCGTCCGCATGTGTACCCGGCCGGAAATCGAGGAGCAAATTCATCAGATGTCGCCGGAGGACATTCTTGCCCTGCCGGAGGACCGGCTGTTCTGTTTTGAGGAGGCCAGGCCCATGACCCAGCGGGTCAAGACCAAGGTCTATCTGGCATGCAGCGCCGCCGCGGAGGGGATTCCGCCCCGCTCCCCCGGCATCCAGGACTGCCCGGATCAATTCCGCGCCTTCGATCTGCAAAAATAAGACGCCAGGCGGAACCTTTGGCGTCCGGCATAGGAAAAGCCCCCGTGCTGCGCACGGGGGCTTTCCTATGGCAGAGGGTTATCCCAATTGGTCCGTCAGACGTTCGATCTCGTCGATGATGCTGCCGATATATTCGATGGTGTCCAGCAGAGGCTGGTCGGTGGTGATGTCGATTCCGGCCAGCTTTGCCAGGCCCACCGGGTCCTCGGTGCTGCCGGCGGCCAGGACCTTCTTCCAGTCGTCCACGGCGGGCTGGCCCTCGGTCTCGATGCGCTTGCAGACCTGGGTGGCCACGGTCAGACCGGCGCTGTAGGTGTAGGAGTACAGGCCCATGTAGTAGTGGGGCTGCCGCATCCAGGTCAGGGCCGCGTCGTCGTCGATCTCCACATCCTCGCCCCAGAACTTTTGCAGGGTCTCCTTCATAAGCCGGTTCAGGACCTCGGCGGTGACGCTGCCGCCCTGGTCCACGATGCGGTAGACCTCCCGCTGGTAGGCAGCCTCCAGCAGGTGGGTGACGAAGTTGTGGTAATAGGTGTTGCTCACCATGCAGGACAGGACCCAGCGGCGGAACCGGGGATCCTGGTTGGTCTTCAGGAGATAGTGGGCCATGAGCAGCTCGTTCATGGTGGAGGGGGCTTCCACAAAGTAGGTGGAGACCTCCGTGTCGAAGATGGACTGCCGGCTGTTGCAGCTCTTGAAGTGGCCCGCGTGGCCCAGCTCGTGGGCCAGGGTGAACACGTCGGCCATGCGGTCGTTCCAGCTGAGCAGAATGAAGGAATTCTTCCCATAGGGGCTGGCGCAGAAGCCGCCGGTGGACTTGCCCTGGTTCTTGGCGAAGTCCACCCACCGGTCCCGGTAGGCTTCCCGGACCATTGCCACATAGTCCTCGCCCAGGATGGACAGGCCCTTTTCAATGTAGGCCTTGGATTCTTCAATGGTGACCTTGGGGTCGAATTCCGGGTCCACGGCGATCTTCAGATCGGCGAAGGTCATGCGGTCCAGCTTGTGAATTTTCTTCAGAAGCCGGGCGTACTTCCGCATGTGGGGAGCCAGCTTCTCCATGATCCCGTCGATCTGCCGGTGGTACAGGGCCTGGGGCACCTTCTGGTCAAACAGCAGGCTGTCGAACACGGAGTCGAAGCCCCGGAGGGTCGCCATGGTCTTTTCCGTCTGCACCTGGGCATTGTAGGCGGCGGCGGTGACGTTCTCATATTCCCGCAGCTTTTGGGAGAAGGCCCGGAAGGCGGCCCGGCGGACGGCGGCGTTTTTCTCGTATTCGTAGTCGTCCTCGAACAGGGAGTAGCCCAGGGGATACTCCTTCCCTTCCGCCTGGAAGGCCGGGAACTTCATGTCCGCCAGCTTCGCCATGTTGTAGATCTGGTAGGGGGCGTTGACGGTCTGGGACAGGGCCGCCAGGGCGCGCTCCGTCTCGGGATGGAGCAGATGGGGCTTGTTCCGAAGCACATCCTGCAAATAGTGCTTGTTGGCCGTGGCCTGGTTGACGGCCTGCTCCAGCACGTCCTCCGGCTGCTCGTTGATTTCCGTCTTAATGAAGCTCAGGTCGCTGGCTATCTGGGACGCCATGCGCTCCATCTTTTCGTTGCGCTCCTGGTTGTAGGTGTCGTAGTAGTCCACGGACACGGCCAGGTCGGTGTAGTGGCAGGTCAGGGTCAGCAGCTGCTCCACGTCCCGGAGATTGTCCAGACAGCCGTTGATGGCCTCCGGCGTGGTCAGCTTCCCCTTGTAGGTCTCCACCATCCGGGCGCACAGCGCCTGGCACTTCTCCGCGTCCCGGCGCATGTCCTCCTCTGTCTCATAAATCAAAGACAAATCCCAGGTCAGTTCCACCGGGACGTCCTTGCGCATCGCCAATTCCATATGCATCGCTCCTTTTGTTTCAGCTGCATTCAGTATAGCAAATCCACGCAGGAAAGACAATCTTTATTCTGACCATGGCGCTTGCAGGCAGCTGCGTACTGTGACCAACTGCCAAACGGCGCGTCGGGTCGCCGCGCCCTGCAGGGAACCGTATATCAATCGATCAGCAGAATTGTAATCCAGGCGACCCATCAAGGCGCACAGCATCCGCCAAATCTCCCTATCCTGATTGCGACCCCTTTTTTCCCGGGTATGGCTTATACTTTGTCCATGGAGGGGACGCCTGTGACGGTCTATGTGGATCTGCTGTTCGGCCTGAATACGGTGATCAATTACCTGCTGCTCCGGGGCAGCGCGGCCATGGGCGGCTGTCCGGCCCGGCGGCTCAGGCTGCTGGGGGCCGCCGCCTTCGGCGGGCTCTACGCCGCGGCAGGGGTCCTACCGGGCTGGGAAAGCTTGCAGCGCGTCGGGTTCCCGGGC
>CAMEIU010000091.1 GCA_945918815.1 uncultured Clostridia bacterium | reverse complement strand
GGCCCCCATCGACCTGGTGCGGCGCATCCGCGCCTCCTACTATCTGCTGGGCGCCCAGCTGGGCCGGTTCGGACATGCCCGCAATGCCATGCCCGGCGGCTGCAACTTCGGCGTCCGCCCCATCGACCAGCACATCAAGGGCTTCGAGGCCCTGGGGGCCATGGTGGAGCAGAGCGGCGGCTATGTGACCTGCGACGCGCCGGAGGGCGGTCTGCAGGGCGGCCATGTGTACCTGGACATCGTGTCCGTGGGCGCAACCATGAACATTCTTCTGGCGGCGGCCCTGGCCAGCGGCACCACCATCATTGAAAACTGCGCCAAGGAGCCCCATATTGTGGACCTGGCCAACTTCCTCAACGCCATGGGCGCGAGAATCTCCGGCGCTGGCACCGACGTGATCAAGGTCCGCGGCGTCAAGAGCCTCCACGGCGGCAGCTATTCCATCATTCCCGACCAGATCGAGGCCGGCACCTATATGGCCGCCGTGTCCGCCGTCGGCGGCGACGTGACCATCAAGGGCGTCATTCCCAAGCACCTGGACTGCATCACCGCCAAGCTGCGGGAGATGGGCATGGTGATTCAGGAGGGCGACGATTCCATCCATCTGGAGAAGACCCGCCGCCTGAAGCGGGCCAATGTGAAGACCATGGTGTATCCCGGCTTCCCCACGGATATGCAGCCCCAGATCACGGTCTGCATGTCTCTGGCCAACGGCACCAGCATCGTCACCGAGAGTATTTACGACACCCGCTTCCGCTATACGGCGGAGCTGAACCGCATGGGCGCCCATGTGCAGGTGGAGGGCAAGGCCGCCGTCATCGACGGCGTCAAGGAACTCCACGGCTGCGAGGTCCGGGCCTGCGACCTGCGGGCCGGCGCGGCCATGGTCATCGCGGGCCTGGCGGCCACCGGCGTCACCACCATCGAGGACGCCCACTATATCGAGCGCGGCTATGAGGACATCATCGGCAAACTCACCGCCCTCGGCGCCGGAATCCGCCGGGTGGAAACCTTCGACCCCCTGACCATCACGGTCGGCGTGGGATAAATTCAGATATTCAGACCAGGCAGCCTCCAAACGGGGCCGCCTGGTTTTTCAATGGACAATGGACAATGATGGTATCCGCTCCGCGGATCATTTTCCAATTTGTGCCGCACCCTCGTGCCCCCTCTTTAGGGGGGCTGTCAGCGAAGCTGACGGGGTTGTTGCAAGTTTGCTATTGTATTAAATTCTGCACCAACCTCCTTCCCGCATGTCATTGCGAGCAGCGAAGCGACGCGGCAATCCGTTCCCCGTTTGTAAGGACCCTTGGCAGAAGGAAGTACCTTGTCAGGCCTCCGGCGGGTTCCTTTTCCTCGCGTGGAAAAGGAACCAAAGGACGCTTTTTTATGTCAGGACTGCACGGCGTAGGCGCCGGGGAGGGGGCCGCCACCCGGAAGCCATTGCGCCGCTCCCTGGCTTGTACCGGATTCGGTGCGTCAGCCCGCCGCGATGACATACGCGCATGCCCCGGCAGTTGCGCCCCCAGAGGTGCATCATCCGTCCCTGCGGCGGCTATCAGCCGCCCGTTGTGCGCACCGTCGGGCGACCGAAAGGGATGCCCCGACGGATAGCCTGGAAACGGGCAAATATCAAATCGTCCGCGAAGCTCCTTGCATGGTTCTTGGATTCTGTGTTTTTATCAATTTCCTCTTGCATTCTTCGGCATGATTGGCTATAATGTCCGGGAGAAAAATCAGAAAGGGTGTGGCGCGTCATGAAGAAACTGCTGCTTACGGAATTGACTCCCGCATCCCTCGCCGCCCGTTTGAAGGGTCAACTTCATATTCCTTTTCAGAACTAAAACGCTTTTGTTTTGGTTCTTTTTTTCTGCCGCTTCCGGCGGAAAACGGGCGAGGAAACGAAAGGAGCAACCATATGTCCAAAAAACAAATTCCCGAATCCGGCATCTATGACGCCAGAGAACTTGGCGTACCGAAGATGCTGGTCCTGGGCCTCCAGCACATGTTTGCCATGTTCGGCGCCACGGTCCTGGTCCCGGCCCTGACAGGCCTCAGCGTGTCGGCCACGCTGCTGTTCGCCGGTCTCGGCACCCTGCTGTTCCACCTGCTGGCCAAGGGCAAGGTCCCGGCCTTCCTGGGCTCGTCCTTCGCCTTCATCGGCGGCTATCAGGCCATCGCCATGGTGGGCGGCGAGCTGGACACCAGCCTGCTGCCCTACGCCTGCTTCGGCGTGGCTCTGGCGGGCCTTATGTACGTCATCCTCTCCGCGCTGTTCAAGGTCTTCGGCGTCAAGAAGGTCATGCGCTTCTTCCCGCCCATCGTCACCGGTCCCGTTATCATCTGCATCGGCCTGACCCTCAGTTCCTCCGCCATCAACAACTGCCAGACCAACTGGTGGATCGCCCTGGTGGCCATCCTGGTGGTGGTCGTGGCCAATATTTTCGGCAAGGGCATGATCAAGATCATCCCCATCCTCCTGGGCGTTGTGGCCTCCTATCTGGTGGCTGCCCTCACCGGCAATGTGGACTTCTCCGCCGTCAAGGACGCCGCCTGGGTGGGCCTGCCCTTCCGCTGGGGCAACACGGTCTTCGGCCTCTTCGGCCGTGACGACCTGGACGTGTCCCTGCTGATCACCGCCGCCATCACCATCATGCCCCTGTCCCTGGCCACCATGGTGGAGCACATCGGCGACATCTGCGCCATTTCCTCCACCGTCAACAAGAACTTCCTGGTGGACCCGGGCCTGCACCGCACCCTGATGGGCGACGGCCTGGCCACCACTCTGGCCTCCCTGTTCGGCGCGCCTGCCAACACCACCTACGGCGAGAACACCGGCGTTCTGGCTCTGAGCAAGGTCTATGATCCCAAGGTCATCCGCATCGCCGCCGTCCTGGCCATCCTGTTCTCCTTCAGCCCCAAGTTTGAGGCCCTGGTGGCTGCCATGCCCGCCGCGACCATCGGCGGCGTCAGCATGATCCTCTACGGCATGATCTCCGCCGTGGGCGTGCGCAACGTGGTGGAGAACAAGGTGGACTTCACCAAGAGCCGCAACGTCCTGATCGCGGCCCTGATCATGGTCCTGTCCATCGGCATCAGCTACTCCAGCCTGGGCGCCATCCGGTTCAACCTCGGCTCCGTGACCATCAGCCTGTCCGGCCTGGCCGTGGGCGCCATCGTGGGCATCATCCTCAACGCCATCCTGCCCGGCAAGGACTATGAGTTCGGCTCCGACCAGCAGGGCGACAAGTCCGTGAACTTCATCGTGCAGTAAAACGAAAAAAATCAAACGCACCCTCGTGTCCTCCTTTAGGGCGGCTATCAGCCGCCCGCATGGGGCACGGGGGTGCTGTATTTTTAATTCGTTCATACATTACCGTTTTAACTGTGCTATAATATTCCCAAATGTTCCACACTTTCATGAAATGAGGCGATTTGATGGATTATCAATCCTATGACCCCAATGAGGGCGGCCAGTACCGGCCGCAGCCGCCGAAGCGGAAAAAGCCCAGCGGAAAAAAGATTGTGACCATCGTGGTGCTGGTGGTGTGCCTGCTGGCCCTGGCGGTGTGTGGGCTCAATTCCTTCTACACCATCGGCGAGCAGGAGAACGCCGTGGTCACCACCTTCGGCGTGCCCCAGACCGTCACGTCTCCCGGCCTGCACTTCAAGATTCCCTTTGTCCAGCAGGTCACCAAGGTGGACATGACCATCAAGGGCTTCACCATCGGCTATGACCAGTACACCAACGAGAGCAACCCCGACGAGAGCCTGATGATCACCAGCGACTACAACTTTGTCAACGTGGACTTCTTCGTGGAGTACCGGGTGACGGATCCCATCAAGTTCCTCTATAACAGTGAGGACGCCGCCGGGATTCTCAAGACCCTGGCCCAGAGCTACATCCGCGACACCATCGGCCTGTACCCGGTGGACGACGTGATCACCAGCGGCAAGAACCAGATTCAGGCGGAGATCAAGGAAAAGATCATGGCCCGCATGGAGCAGGAGGACCTGGGCGTCCAGCTGACCAACCTGACCATCCAGGACGCGGAACCGCCCACGGCGGAGGTCCTGGCGGCCTTCAAGGACGTGGAGAACGCCAAGCAGGGCAAGGAAACCGCCGTCAACAACGCCAACAAGTACCGCAGCGAGCAGATTCCCGCCGCCGAGGCCGAGGTGGATCAGATTCTCAAGCAGGCCGAGGCCGCCAAGGCCAGCCGCATCAACGAGGCCAACGGCCAGGTGGCCCGGTTCAACGCCATGTACGAGGAGTACAGCAAGTTCCCGGGCATCACCAAGCAGCGCATGTACTATGAGACCATGGAGGCGCTGCTGCCCGGCTTGAAGGTCATCATCACCGACGAAACCGGAAATCAGCTGAATATGTTTCAGTTTGACGGCCAATAAGGAGGAAATGCCATGAAAAAATTTGTCAAAATCCTCATTGTGGTGCTGGCCGTTGTGATTCTCGTCGGCGCCTCCAACTGCTTCGTGGTCACGGAGCAGAACGAGTATACCATCATCCGCCAGTTCGGCAAGGTGGTGGACATCCGGGACGAGGCCGGCGTCAGCTTCAAGCTGCCCTTTATCCAGAACCAGCAGACCCTGCCCAAGACCGTGCTGCTCTACGACCTGCCCGTGTCCGACGTCATCACCAAGGACAAGAAGACCATGGTGGCTGACAGCTTCGTCCTCTGGCGCATCAGCGACCCGCAGAAGTTCATCCAGACCCTCAACGGCAGCATCTCCAACGGCGAGAGCCGCCTGTCCACCCTGGTCTACAACAGCATGAAGAACACCATCTCCGGCATGAACCAGACGGAGGTCATCTCCGGCCGGGACGGGGAGCTGGCCAGCGCCATCAAGGCCGGCGTCGGCAGCGGCCTGGACCAGTACGGCATTGAGCTGATCGCCGTGGAGACCAAGCACCTGGACCTGCCCGACGACAACAAGGACGCGGTGTATCAGAGAATGATCTCCGAGCGGAACAACATCGCCGCCCAGTACACCGCCGAGGGCGAGAGCGAGGCCCAGATGATCCGCAGCGAAACCGACAAGGAAGTGGAGATCATGCGCTCCGAGGCCAAGGCCCAGGCGGAGGTCCTGGAGGCCGAGGGCGAGGCGGAGTACATGCGCATCCTCTCCGACGCCTATTCCGACCCGGACAAGGCGGAGTTCTACAACTTCGTCCGCAGCCTGGACGCCGCCAAGGCCAGCCTCTCCGGCGAGAATAACGTACTGTTCCTCAGTCAGGATTCGCCCCTGGCCCGGATCTTCTATGACAACGGCCTGGAGGCCGCCCAGGAAGTCACCGCCGTACCGGAGCCTTAACATAGGCTTGACGTAAATTTCACAAATTCTTGCTTGCATGTTTCCCCACGCGGGTGGTAAGATAAAATGTGCTTACCGGCATAAACCGGCAAGCCGGGAAATTGGGATTTGTAGAGCAGTTGAGGTTTGCAGAAGGCCAAAGCCTTCCCCTTGAGGGGAAGGTGGCGCGAAGCGCCGGATGAGGTGGGAAAGGGTCACGAATTCGCCGGTAGTTCCTGCGAAACGAAACATTTCCTCGCTCACCTCATCAGTCAGCCTTGAGGCTGACAGCTTCCCCTCAAGGGGAAGCCTTGGGCGCTCCCGCGCCAGTGCGACAAATCCCAATTTCACGGTTTGCCTATCAAACCTGATAATTGCGGGCATTGCCTTACCGGACAATATGCTTCATTTTGAGACAGGGAAGCGGATTTGATGAAAACCACTGTGAAAAAGCTGCTGATTTTGGCCTGGATTGTGCTGGGCCTGGTTCTGGGCTGCGTTCTCAACGCCTGCGGAGACCGGCTGGGGGTGAACCCGCTGCTGGGGGTGCTGTTGGGCGTCCTAGTGGCGGGCAGCGGCCTGGTGTTCGGCATGGTCTCTTTACGATGCCCCAGCTGCGGCGGCCCCCTGCCGCTGTACGGCTTCGACGGCTGCTGCCCCAACTGCGGCAAAACCCTTCCGTAAAAAAGCGGCGTGCATTCCGGGCGCGGGATGCACGCCGTTTGCAATCCACGTAAAAGTCTATGTTTTCATCGGAAAAGCGCGAAATTTTCATCCCTTTTCAAAAAATAATTGGCGATAGAGCCCGGTTCCCATCTTGCAATTATTGGGCTGTTCGTATATAATGACTCTAAGAGACTGATTATGATATGACGGGAGGAATGGTCTTGGGTCAAGTCCTGGCTGTGGTTTCCGGCAAGGGCGGCACCGGGAAAACCTCTCTTTGCGCCGCTGTGGCCTCGTGGCTGGCGCTGGACGGGCAGACCGTTCTGTGCATCGACGCCGATGTGGGCCTGAGAAACCTGGATATCTCTCTGGGATTGGCGGACGAGCCTGCCATTCCGTTCACCGCCGTCATGCGGGGGGAGTATGACCTGTCCCGCGCCGCGGCGCATCCGCGGATCTCCAACCTGTATTTTCTCACCGCGCCTGTCACCGAGGCGCCGGAGGATCTGGACCCGGCGCAGTTCGGCGGCCTGCTGGCGGAGGCCAGGCAGAAATTCGACTGGTGCCTGATCGACGCGCCGGCGGGCGTGGGAGCCGGGTTCCGGCTGGCCGCGTCCCAGGCGGACCTGGCCATGGTGGTCACCGGCGGCGATCCGGCGGCCCTCCGGGACGGGGCCAGAACGGCCATGGCCTTGGAGCAGATCTCCAGGGCCGAAACCAAGCTGGTGGTCAACCGGATTCAGCGGCGTTTCTTCCGCCGGACCAAAGCCACCGTGGACGACTGCATGGACGCCGTGGGGCTGCCCCTGCTTGGCATCGTCCCGGAGGACGAGGCCGTGGCCCTGGCGGCAGCCAGGGGACAGGCCCTGGCCCTCGCATCCCCAAAAGGTGCGTCCCTGGCCTGCCGCCACATTGCGGGACGCTTACAAGGCACGAAACAGCCATTGCTGCATATTTGATTTTGAACTGTCGATGGGGGGAACAATATGAACATTACTCTGATGGCCAATGACAAGAAAAAGGATCTGATGGTCCAATTCTGTACCGCATACAAGAGCATCCTGTCCAAACACAATCTGTCCGCCACCGCGACCACAGGCCGCCTCGTGGCGGAGGCGACGGGCCTGCCTGTTTCTCTGTTCCTGTCCAGCCACCAGGGCGGCCACCAGCAGGTGGACGTCCGCATCGCCTACAACGAGGTCGATATGGTGCTGCTGTTTACCGATCCCAACAGCAACGATCCCTGGGAGGACCAGCGGGTAATTCGGACCATCCACCTCTGCGACAGCTACAACGTCCCCTGCACCACCAACCTGGCTTCGGCGGAAATGCTGATTCTGGGCCTGCAGCGGGGCGATCTGGACTGGAGAGAAATGATCCGGCCCAAAAAGAGCCTGCGATAACACCGGCTATGACGCGGGAGCAGTATCCCGGCGCGCCGCCACAGAGAGGGAGACCCAGGCTGAAAGTCTCCTGCCAGCCGCACCGGGGGAAGGACACCCGCCGAGCCAACCGCACACCGCCGCGTCAGCGCGGTCCCGAGGGGGACAATTGTCCCTGAACGTGGGTGGCACCACGAAGTATGCAAGGCATACTCTCGTCCCATGAGCAACTCATAGGACGGGAGTATTTTTTTGAATGGATAATTGATAATGGAAATGCACGACCTTACATCGCCGTAGGGGCGACCCTTGTGGTCGCCCGCAGTGCATGCCATCGGGCGACCGCAAGGGTCGCCCCTACGAGTATTTACGAAACGGGCAATTTAAAAATCGTCCGCGAAGCGGACACCTTCATTGTCCATTGTCAATTGTCCATTGTCAATTGAAAACGCACTCCCTACAGAAAGGAAACCTGAACTATGTCCACCATCAAACCCCGTACGCTTTCGGGCTTCATGGAGCTGCTTCCCGCACCGCAGGTGCAGATGGAGCGGGTCATGGAGGTCCTGCGTACCACCTATTCTCTCTATGGCTTCACGCCCCTGGATACCCCGGCCATTGAAGCCGCCGACGTGCTGCTGGCCAAGGGCGGCGGCGAGACCGAAAAGCAGATCTACCGCTTCCAGAAGGGCGACAGCGATCTGGCTTTGCGCCTCGATCTGACGGTGCCCCTGGCAAAATATGTGGCCCTCCACTACGGTGAATTGAGCTTCCCCTTCCGCCGCTATCAGATCGGCAAGGTCTACCGCGGCGAGCGGGCCCAGCGGGGCCGGTTCCGGGAATTCTATCAGGCCGACATCGACATCATCGGCGACGGCAAGCTGGATATCGTCAACGAGGCCGAAATCCCCGCCATCATCTACAAGACCTTCACCACCCTGGGCCTGCGCCGGTTCCAGATCCGGGTCAACAACCGGAAGATTTTGAACGGCTTCTACGCCGCCCTGGGCCTGACCGAGCAGTCCGGCGACATCATGCGCACCGTGGACAAGCTGGAGAAGATCGGTCCCGACAAGGTTCGGGACATCCTGACCGAGGACCTGGGCCTCAGCGGGGAACAGGCCGACGCCATTCTGAGCTTCATCGCCATCCGGGGCACCAACGCGGAGGTCCTGGCAGCGTTGGAGCAGTACCGCGGCCGGAACGAGCTGCTGGACCGGGGCCTAGACGAGCTGACCACTGTGACCAAGTACCTGTCCGCCTTCGGCGTCCCCGAGGAAAACTTCGCCGTGGACCTGACCATCGCCCGGGGCCTGGACTACTACACCGGCACGGTCTA
>CAMEIU010000090.1 GCA_945918815.1 uncultured Clostridia bacterium | reverse complement strand
GCCGGTTCCCGGCGCGCCGCTGCTGCTGACCGCCAACCGCAAAAGCAGCGCCCTGGTCTGCCGCGCTCTGGAGGCGGACGGCCGCGTGGGCGCGGAGCTGGGCCGGATCTCCATTCCCCAATGCGTCGGCCTGGCCCTGGAAGACGTCTGATTTGACAGAAAGAAGTGGAACAAGCTATGAACCGATTTGACAAGATCATTGGCATGCTGGACGCCTACGGCCTGGACGCCCTTCTGGTCACCAGCGAGCCCAACCGCCTGTATGTGACCGGCTTCCCCTCCTCCGCCGGTACGGCGGTGGTCACCAAGGAGGGCTGCTGCTTCCTGACCGACAGCCGCTACATCGAGGCCGCCGCCCGGGAAATCACCGGCTGCGAGGTGGCGGAGCCCACCCGGGCCAATCCCACGCTGCAAATGGTGGAGGATTTCCTGCGCCGCCGCCAGGTCCGGCGGCTGGGCTTTGAAGAGGACCGGACCACCGTCAGCGAATATGAGACCCTGCGGTCCAAGCTGACCTGCGAGCTGGTCCCCGCCGCAGCTTTGCTGGCCGAGGCCAGGGCCGTCAAGGACCCGGGGGAGGTCGAGGCCATGATCGACGCCCAGCGAATCGCCGAGAAGGCCCTTGACGAGGTCCTGCCCTTTATCAAAGCAGGACGCACGGAGAAGGAGATCGCCGCCTTCCTGCAATACCGGATGCTTCTCGGCGGTGCAGAGCTGATGTCCTTCGATCCCATCGTGGTATCCGGGCCCAACACCAGCCTGCCCCACGGCGTGCCCACGGAGCGTGTGGTGTCCGACGGCGACTTCCTCACCATGGATTTCGGCTGCGTCTACCACGGCTACTGCTCCGATATGACCCGCACCGTGGCCATCGGCCATGTGACCGAGGAAATGGACAAGGTGTACCACACGGTGCTGGAGGCCCAGTTGGCCGGAATCGCCCAGGCCCGTGCCGGGGTTTTGGGCAAGACCATCCACAACGCCGCCGCCCAGGTCATTGCCAACGCCGGATACGACGGCTACTTCCGCCATGGCTTCGGCCACAGTCTGGGCATTGAGGTCCACGAGATGCCCGGCGCAGGCCCCTACACCGAAACGCCCCTGCCCGCAGGCACCGTCCTCTCCGCGGAGCCTGGCATCTACCTGCCCGGCCGCTTCGGCGTCCGCATCGAGGACGTCATCGTCATCGAGGAAAACGGCTGCCGGAACATCACCAAGGCCCCCAAGGAGCTGCTGATTCTCTGAGCCAAACGTCCATCAAACAGACAACCCTCCGTATGAGCCAGTCATACGGAGGGTTTTGCAGCGCTGCGGCGCATTACCGCAGGAATTTCAGGGTTTTGATCTCGTAGGGGCTGAAGGCCATTGCGGACACCTGGACCGGCTTCGGATTATTTTCTTCCAGGTCGCATTCCAGGACGGCGCGGTACGGGAATCCGGTTTCCAGGGCTGTCACGCAGGGTTGGCCCGTGGCCTCATAGAGCCGCAGGACGAGGCCGGAGCCGTCCTCCGCCGTCTTCACGGTCTCCACTACCACATTTTGGCAGGACGTCCGGGCCAGGCTCGGGCAGACGAGGCTGCCCCCGGTCACCAGCGGCCCTTGGTTCAGGAAGTCGCTCTCCGCCACGGTCTCCCAGCCGCAGGCCCCCTCGTGGGGCAGCAGCGCATAGGTGAACTCGTGGAACCCCTGGTCCGCCTCCGGGTCCGGCAGGATGGTGGAGCGGAGCAGATTCAGGGAGAGGACGCCGTTTTTGGCCCGGTGCCCATATTTGCAGTCGTTTAATAAGGAGAGGCCGCGGCGGTCGTCGGACACATCCACATGCTGATGGGCGCAGATTTCAAACTGCGCTTTCTCCTGGGGCGTCTCCTCCCGGGTGGAGCGAAAGATGGCGCCCATCTGGATCTGGCATTTGACCCGGTCCGCCCAAACCGCCGGTGCGAAATCCGCCCGGAGCATGTGCAGCTTCTCCGACCAACGGCAGACCGTATGAAAATAGATCACCGGGGAATCCGGGAAGAGCAGGACCTCCTGCCGGATCTCCGTCGCCCCATGGCGGTAGACCATGCGGCAGATCTGGGCGGGGCCGTCGGCACAGAATTCCACCTGCTCCGGCGTCAGAACCTCAAACGGTCTTTGGTCGTATTCCCAATCGATGTCCCACGCGTTGTAGGGCAGGAACGGGTCCTCATACACCGTCAGCCGGTTCAGGAACCTGCCCGCGTAGTCAAAGCCGGTCCGCAGGTCGATGAGACTTTTGATGGTCCCGTCGTCCGCGAAGGAGACCCGGACGACGCCGTTGTCCAGGCCGTCCGCAGGCAGCCCGGCTACTCCGCCGAAGGGCTCCAGCCGGTCCGCGCCGTGGGGCGGCAGGGTACCCGTCCACCACCGATCCCGCTGCTTCACAAATACCTTCCGTGGAAAGGACGTGGGATTGTAGGCGCTGTACCCCTCCCCCGGCGATTTCAGAAATTCCAGGGTTTTCTCCTGCTCCTGCCGGAGTGCTTCGGCAATCTGGGCGTACTCCTCCCTGGATTCCGTATACACCCGCTGGATGCTGCTGCCGGGCAGGATATCGTGGAATTGCAGCAGCAGGACCCGCTTCCAGAGCTGCTCCAGGGTCTTCGCCGGATAGGGATACCCTGCGGCCGCCGCCCGGGTACACAACTCTTCCAAGTTTTGCAGGCCGAATTCGCACTGCCGGTTGAAGCGTTTGTTCCTCGCCTGGGTGGTGTAGGTGCCCTGGTGCTTTTCCAGGTACAGCTCCCCCCAATGGACTGGCAGCGATGCCTTTTCCGCCTCCAGCTTGTGGAAAAATTCCCGGGCCGTGCCGAAGCGGACCACGGGGCTGTCCTGAAGCGTTTTTTGCCGCCGTCCCATTTCCAAGTGTACCTCGCTGGGACCACCGCCGCCGTCGCCGATGCCGTAGAGCAGCATGGCATGGCGGGAAAGGCCGCGCTCGGGATAGTGGTCCCGGGCAAAGGCGGCGCAGGCGGGACTGGCCGCGGCGTTGTAGGTCTCCGCCGGCGGCATATGGGTCAGCACCTCGCTGCCGTCGATGCCCTGCCAACGGAAGGAGCGGTTGGGAAAGGCGTTGTGTTCATTCCAGGAGAGCTTGATGGTGAGGAAATAGGGAATGCCGCTTTTCTTCAAAATCTGGGGCAGATTGCCGTTGTAGCCGAAGACGTCCGGCAGCCAGCAGATCTGCATTTCCTGGCCGAATTCCTCCCGGAAGAACCGCTTGCCGTAGAGAATCTGGCGGATCAGCGACTCGCCGGAGGGCAGGTTGCAGTCGGCCTCCACCCACATGGCTCCCTGGCATTCCAGCTGACCCCGTTTCGCGAATTCCCGGAGCTGGGCATACAATTCCGGGTGACTTTCCTTGACAAACTGGAATTGCTGGGGCTGGCTGGCCCCGTAGATATAGTCAGGATAGCGGCGCATGTTGGTGATCTGGTGGGTAAAGGTGCGGCAGGCCTTCCGCCTGGTCTCCCGCAGCGGCCAAAGCCAGGCCAGATCCAGGTGGGAGTGGCCGACGGCGGTCAGTTCCAGGCTGCCGTCGCCCACGCTTTTCAGCACCCGGTCCAGCACCATGTGGCCCCGCTCCAAGGAAACATCCTTGGCCGCGTAGCTCTCGTCCAGCAGGGCTTCCAGCTCCGCTTTCCACTCCCCCTGCTGGCAGCTCATATAGGAGGCCACGGTCAGATAATCATAATAATATTGCAGCCAGGCGTCGTCCACGGCGCAGAGTTCGGCGCATTTGAAATAGGCGCGGCCCGCCGGGTGATTGTAGTAGCCGTTGAAGCCCGCGTCGATGTCGAATTCCACCGGCTCCCCGCCCCGGACCGGGTTCCCGATCTCCACCGTGGTTTTGGCCACCGTGGACTGGAGCCGGTCAATGAAACTGGCGTCCAGGGTCACGGCCCCCACAGGCAGCTTGGTGCCGCCGTGTTGGTACACCAATCCCTCGCCGCCGATGTCGATGTGGGAGATCACATGCATGCCCGCGGCGTTTTCAGGCACCCGGCCGCGGATTCGGAACCAGGCGCAGCCGAAGACCTCCGCCCATCTGCCGTTTTTCGGCAACGGGCAGTACGGCAGGCCGTCGTGATCCTCCCAGGCCACCGGTTCGTCGGAGGGCGCGAAGGTCACGTCCAGGCTGCCAAGAGGCGTATAGATGTTCCGGCGCAGCTCGTCCAGGCGGGCCAGCTGCGCCTTTTCTTTTTTCAGGATATCAACGGGTTCCATGGTTCTGCTCCCTCTCAAAGTAAATGGGATTGGAGACCGCCAGCGGATACGTTCCGCCGCCCGGCAAAGGCAGCGCCGCCAGCAAATAGGCAAAGCCCGTTCCAGTGATTGGGACCGTTTCCCGCACCGTGCCCTGTTTGGGCCTTCGCTTCGCCAATACGCCGTCCTGCCCGATGACCTGCAGAACCGCGCCCGGGGGCATCCGGTCGGCGCGGACGGTCAGCTCCCGGACGGGGCCGCCGTCCTCCACCACATCGCCGAAGGTCCTGCCGCCGCAATCCAGGTCCAGCCGCACGCCCCGGACGCTGCCGGTGACATAGCTTCTGCCCCGGGCCACGGCCGCCAGAATATCCTCCGGACTGGGCGAATCGGCCAGGACCGCTGTCACCGGATTGCCCAGGCGCACCGGCCCCCGGTCCCGGTGGAAATCGCTGCCGCCCACCGCCGGGATCCGGCGGCCCTGCCGCAGAAATTCCGTCCACCAGGCGATTCCGTCCCGGTTGACCTGCCGCATGGGGCCGTTCCAGATCTCCACCAGCTGGAAGCTCCGGTCGTCCTCCCACAGATAGGGACAGAGGTTGCATTTGGGATGGTTGGCGCACACCAGCGCGCCGCTTTCCCGGGCTTCCCGGGTGATGCGCCGCATGCCCTCCAGGTCGTTGGCGATAAAGGAGCCGGAGAAGGGCTTCTGAATGCCGAGGAAATTCATATGGCCCTTGTAGTGGGTCCACTCCACGCCGGGAATCAGCGTCAGCCCCGGCACCCTGGGCAGCGAGAAATTTTCCGAATAATTATTGTGGTTGGTCACAGCCAGGAAGTCCAGGCCCATGCCCTTTGCCTTCCTGGCCAGGGTCGGAATGTCGTGCTGCCCGTCGGAGGCGTCGGAGTGGACATGCAGGTCGCCGAACAGCCACCGCCGGGACCGCTCCGTAAAGGAGATCTCATAGCGGACCTTGACGCCCTCCGCCTGCACATGGTACGCGCCGATCAAAATCCGCCAGGTACCGGCCTGGACCGGGGCCATGAGATAGCCGGGGGTGGCGTCGAATTCTCCCGCCGTGACGCTGGAGCGGCTGCTGCCGGACCAGCCCAGGAACTGCCCCTGGGCGTTCTCCAGGCCCAAATCGATGATGTTCCCGGCGGCCTTCGGATATTGGTACGACACCTTGACGGCACAGACGCCCTCCGGCACCTGGAAGGGCAGCGCATAATAGCTGCCCTCCCGGCTTTTTTCCACCTGATGCTCCAGAATGGTCTGCTTCATGGTGCGACCTCAAGAATAAAGTCGAAGAACTTCGGAATCTGTTCCTCCCAAAAATTCCAGTCGTGGCGGCGCTCCGGCACATAGACAAACCGGTTGGGCAGTCCCGCCCGCTCCGACGCCGCCTGGAACCGCTGGGTGCAGACCAGCAGGTCGTCCTCCAGGCCGCAGGCGATGTAGCCCGGCAGGGAGGAATGGCGGGCGGAATCCAGCAGATTGACCGGATTCAGCGGCGTGGTTTCCACGTCGGCGGCGCACTGGGTCAGGAACGGAAACTCCCGGCGGGCATTCTCATCCATGACCGCCAGCATGGGCATCAGATCCAGCAGCCCCGACAGGCTGCCCCAGGCGGCATACTGCGCCGGGTGGGTCAGGGCCGCCCTGGCCGCGCCGAAGCCGCCCATGGAAAAGCCCATGATGAAATTCCGTTCCCGCTGCCGGGACAGGCCGAACACCTTGTGGAGGTAGTCCGGCAATTCCTCCGTCACATAGGTGAAGTAATTCTGGCCCAGGACGCCGTCGCAGTACATGCTCCGGTCCGCCGAGGGCATTACCAGAACCAGGCCCCGCTCCAGGGCGTACCGCTCCGCGTTGGACTTCCGGCTCCAGGAGCTGGCGTCCTCGGAGAGGCCGTGGAGCAGCCAGACCACCGGATATTCCGACAGCGGCCTTGTGAAGCTCTGGTTGCAGTCCGGGACCGCCAGCTGAATCTCCACATTCTTCTTGAGCTGATCGGAACGGTAATGAACCGACACAAGGGCCATGGTCTTATTCCTCCGCTTTCTTGGCAGGCTTGTCCTGCTCAAACTTCAGGAACCGGGACATGATGATGCAGACCACGAAAATGACGATGGGGAACAGAATCGTCAGGAACCGGGAGGCGGCGTCCGGCGCGGCGCCGGGATTGTCGCCGCTCTCAAAGCCGTAGATCTGGAACACCAGCAGGAAGGCCAGAGAGGTGAACAGGCCGCTGGCCTTGTTCAGGATTCCGATCAGACTGGTATAGGTGCCCTCCCGGGGAATGCCGGTTTTCTGCTTGTCCTCGTCCAGAATGCGGGCCGCCACGATGTCCATGGTGGTGTTGACGCCGCCCATGCCGAAGCCGAACAGGATGACGCAGACCGCCGCCACCGGCAGGCTGCTGACGAAGAACAGCGGAATCACGCCCACGGCGCAGACCGCCAGGGACAGCCGCCAGGCCGGCATCAGGGTGATCTTCTTGACGATCTTGACCCAGACCGGAATGAACACGATGGCGGAGACAATGACCACGCCCAGCAGCACCGTGGTGCCGATGCCGCCGGCCTGCAGATGGTACTTGACATAGAAGGGCACGCCGGACTGCACCAGGCCCAGGCCCGCGAAGAAGGCGGCGTTGGTGATGCCGTAGATCCAGAATTTCGGATTGGAAACGATGGCCAGGATGGTTTTGAACAGGTTGGGCTTGGGACGCTCCATGGCCTCGGGGTCCTCATGGCAGCCCAGGGCCATGAACCAGATGACCACAATGGCCAATGCGCCGTAGATATAAGCGGTGGTGGCGAAGCCGATCTTCTCGGTGATGATGGGGGTCAGGGCGATGCTGATGATCATGGCGATGAGCTGGAACACCTGCCGCATGGCGTTGGTCTTGGCCCGCTCCGCCTCCGTGGGGAACAGCTCTGGGAACAGGGCGCCGTAGTTGGCGTTGATCAGGGAGTCCAGGGTGCCGGTCAGCATATAGGTCAGCAGGATATAGGAGAAGGCGGAGCCTGCCGCCAGAGAGGCCGGCGGATTGAAGAACAGAATGAAGCACAGCACCAGAAGAGGCGCGCCGATCAGCAGCCACGGCCTTCTGCGGCCCCATTTGGTCCTGGTCCGGTCGGACAGGAAGCCGTAAACGGGATTGTCAATGGCGTCCAGGAAGGTATAGATGAACAGAATCAGGGCGAACTTCGGAGTGGTGATCAGGCCGAGCTTATCCACATAGAAAAACGCGGCATAGGTCTTGAACATGTTGATCGGAATGGAGGTACCGAACATGCCCACCGCGTAGCGCAGCGGATTGGTCTTTCGGAATGAACGGGTTTTCGTTTCTTCCATCTGAATTCTCCTTTCACATGGCGCATTGGTCCTCGCACCCTTTCAGTATAGCATCAGGGCCTGCCCTCTGTCTGTAGATTTAATTAAAGAAACCGGCGATTTTTTAAACGACGCAAATAAAAAAGAGAAATCCCCTGTCTTTTCCGCTGCGGGCATGGTACAATAGCCACAGAAAGGGAGGGACAGAGTTATGGGCAGAACGCAGAATACCGGCCGGGATTCCCAGGCTGTCACTGTGTATTATCACAACAATCCCCGTC
Organism: uncultured Clostridia bacterium; assembly: GCA_945918815.1. Classification (GTDB taxonomy): domain Bacteria; phylum Bacillota; class Clostridia; order Oscillospirales; family Oscillospiraceae; genus Avoscillospira. Next base: position 873 of record CAMEIU010000090.1, on the reverse strand, counting down.
TGAGAAGCCAGGGGGCCGCCTTTCATTGGTGGGACGCGGAATCCACCTCCCTGCACGATCACGACTACTACGAATTTTTTATCATCACCTCCGGCCAGACCAACCACACCATCAACGGCCGGCAGGAGATTTTGACGGAGAAAACCCTCTACATGATCCGCCCGTCGGACTGTCACCAGTTCACCCCCATTCCCGGCCAACGGTGCATCCACATCAACCTGCCGGTCACGGAGGAAAAGCTGGCCTGCCTGTGCCAGGCCATCGGGACCTCCCTGTCCCGGCTGATGCAGTGTCCCCAGCGGCGGGTGACCCTGCAGGACGAGGAATTCAGCCTGTTCAAGCGCAGCGCCCGGGAGCTGAACTGTCTGTGGGAATCCGGCGGGCAAGAAGACGCCGCCGCCATGATCATCTGCGAAATGCTCATCCATGCGGTGGTGATCCTGAGCAAGCCCAGGGGAAACGCCGCCCCGGGGGCGCCGGAATGGCTGGACCGGATTCTGCGCCGGATCCATTCCCCGGAATACGCCGCCTGCCGGGTTGCGGACGTCTACGCATGGGCCGGATACTCCGCCCCCGTGGTGATCCGCTGCTTCCGCCAGTACACCGGGGAAACCGTGGTCTCCTACCTGACCAAGGTGAAGATGGACTCCGCCAGGCGGCTGCTGACCTCCACCGATCTGACGGTGCTGGACATCGCCGGCCGCCTGGGCTACAGCAGTCTGAGCCACTTCAACAAGCTGTTCCGGGAGAGCGCAGGCATGCCGCCCCGGGAATACCGGCTCCTGTACCGGGCATAGGGCAAATTCGGTCGAGGGCGTGGGAAATTGGGATTTGTTGATGTACCGCTTTTTGTAGGGCACGGCCACTGGACGT
>CAMEIU010000089.1 GCA_945918815.1 uncultured Clostridia bacterium | reverse complement strand
GGGCGACCTTCATGGGCTTCTGCGGGTCGGTGTAGATGTTCTGGCGCAGGCCGTACAGAGGCAGGGCCTCGGCGTAGCCGATGTTCTCCATGACGATGATGGAGCCGTATTTCAGGGTGAACAGAGCGGCGTAAGCGGTCTGCAGATGGATGTCGCCCTTGGCGATCTTGGCCAGGTTGACGATGGAGGGATAGCCGAAGGTGCGGTCGCCGTCCTTCAGGGCAGCGCGGCGGACCATGACGGCGTTGGCCAGGGTCTCCTTAGCGGTGGCAGCGGTGACGTCCAGGACCAGGTTCTTGTTGCCGGCCTTCTCCAGGGCGGCCACGGTGTCGTGGAGCTCTTCGATGGAGGCGGCCTTGACGCCCAGGGTCACACCGGCGGCGGTAGCCACGGCGCTCATCTCGGCATAGTTGTTCTCATTGGCGGCGTTGAGGATGGGCTTGGAGTCCTTGACGGCTTCCACGGCGGCCTTGGCCACTTCCACATTCTCGGTGTCGATGATCACGGCGCGGCCGGCGGCCACAGCCTGCTTGCACAGCTCCACGGCGCGGGCGGCGTCGCCCTTCTCGTCATGGACCAGAACGAACTCCACATACTCGCGCTCGCCGATGCGCTCGTAGTCCACCTTCTGCATCTCGGCCAGCTTGGCGTCCACGTCGGCGGGCTCCATGCAGGTGCAGACAGGCACGGCGAACCGGTTGCGGGAGACCAGGGTCTTCTCGTGGCGGAACAGGACGGTTTCGCCGCCCAGCTTGATGTCCTTGCCCACGGTGATGGTCTTCATGGGGGGCGCGGTGGCCTCGCTCAGCAGGGCCTTGGCCTCCTCAGACATATGGGGGCACTTGTCGATGGAAACGGCGCCCTGGGCGACCTTCATGCAGAAGGCCATGCAGGTGGGGCTGCCGCACTGCTTACAGTTGGTTTTGGGGGACAGCTTGAAAATGTCCAGACCTTTGACTGCCATAGTATGTATTCCCTCCTTCTTAAATCAGCGCGTCGATCATGGCGGAGATGGCCTTGATGGCGGCGGGGTGCCGCATAATGACCGCGTCGGAGCCGCCGGCCAGGCAGGCGGCAGCGGTGGTGATCTCCATTTCGACGCCGCGCTCTTCCTGGCTGCCCCATTCGGGCATATCCGCTTCAGACATGACGGCTTCCTTCACGCCCCAGGTGTCGGGAGAGACGGGGGTCATGATGGGCATCTGCAGCTGGGCGTCGCCCTGCTGCAGGGCGGCTGCCTTGATGCGGTCCAGGGTGGAGGCAACATACTCATAGCCGTAACCGGCGGCGGCGGAACCGGCGTTCATGACGATGGAGCCGGGCGCCACGCCCAGCTGGGTCATAACGGTGTTCAGCTGCTTTGCCAGGTTGATATCGACGGCGGACTCGGCGCCGACCTTCTGATTGTAGGCCAGGCCGGCGGAAGCGCCGACGGTCTTGTAGTTCTCTTCACGGGCGGACAGAACCAGAATGTTCTTGCCAGCCAGGGCTTCTGCGATCTTGCTGAACAGCTCGGCGTCCTTGTCCACGTTCTTGCAGCCCATGACGACCAGGGGCATATCGGTGGCTTCGGAGACGGACTTGGCCAGCTCGACGCACTCCTCCACGGACTTGTTCAGGCCGTTGGGATCGGCGCCTTCCAGATGCAGGCAGATGAAGGATGCGCCGGGCATGGTCTCGGCGCGCTTGGCCATGTCGGCCACGGTGGTGCAGCCCTCATAGAAGGACTTCATGCCCTCGTTGGTGCAGAGCTCCATCCCCTCGTCGGAGATCTCCACGCCGATCTTGGGCTTGTTTTCGATGGGTGCATCGAAGGTGTAGAACGGCAGAACATTCTGGCCGCCAAGAACCGTCGCCTTGTCACCGGTACCGAGGGTGACGGCGTTGATCTTGGCGTTGAACGCCTGCTTCTTGGGTACGAAAGACATGTTTGTAATCCCCCTTGTTAATAATGAACTTACAGGTTGAGCTTTCGCATGATCTCATGAAGGGCCACTTTGACGGGCGAATCGTCCGGCACCTGGGAGCTGGGCTTGCCGTCGCAGTCAAACTGGAACACAAGCTCATCCTGAGGCAGGACGCCCAGAAGCGGGAGATCATGCTTTTGAATTTCTTCCAAAACGCCAGGATTTAATTCCCCCCCTGGCGCACGGTTGACAATGAGTTGCAGATTGCCGGGCTTCAATTCCAGATCCCGGATCATCTCGGCAATGCGGGCCACGGCCTGGATGCCGCGGCGGGAGCAGTCGGAGATCAGCAGCATGGTGTCCACATGGGGCAGGGTGCCGCGGCTGATGTGCTCCAGACCCGCTTCGTTGTCGATGACAAGGTAGCGGTAGTTTTTGGCGTACTTGTCCACCTGGGTTTTCAGGACGCCGTTGACGAAGCAATAGCAGCCCTTGCCCTGGGTGCGGCCCATGACCAGCATGTCGTAGTCGTCCTCCTCGATCAAAGCGGAAGAGAACTTCATGTCGGCGTACTCGGCCTTGGTCATGTTCTTGGGCATGGTGCCCTTCAGCTCGGCCTGGGCCATTTCCTCCCGGATGGAGCCGAGGGTGGTCTCCACCTCCACGCCAAGGACCTCGTTGAGGTTGGAGTTGGCGTCGGCGTCCACCACCAGGACAGGGCCCTGCTTCTCCTTGCAAAGATAATCAATGATCATGCCGCAGGTCGTGGTTTTGCCCACGCCGCCTTTTCCGGCCACGGCAATGGTATGAGGTGTCATGAAGATAGGCTCCTTTGTAATGGGTAAGGCAAAAGTCAAACATCGCAGAGCACCAGGGCTTCCCCGCAAGGGGAAGGCTTTCGGGTGCATACAAATCAGGGAACAGCCTGATATCCGAAAATGGGCGCACTGGTAGCGTCCCTTTCGATACTCAAATATCGTATCACATTTCTTCAGGAAATACAAGACAAAATGCGCCGGCCTGCCAAGAAAAACCTCAAATTTCCGTAAACAGAAATTTCTGGGTCATGCCGGAGGTGTTGGCATAGACGTTGACCCGGCCCGGGCCGGGCACGTCCACGGTCAGCTCCACGGACTTGCCTTTTAAGATGCTGCGGACGTAGGCGGCGGGATCGTCGGTCTCCACCTCTTCAAAGAACACGTCGCGCATCTGGTTGTTGGCGCACTGGTTCTCGATCTCCCGGACCATTTCGTACTGCTTCACGATTTGGTCTCCCGGACAATGGCCATGCCGCCCACCAGGTCCACCATGACCAGCTTGCCCACGACCACCACCTGACGCTCCATCAGGTCGGTCAGAAGCACCTGATCATCGTCCACATCGATCCGCTGGACGTTGGACATGACGATATTTTCGGGACCTTTGGATTCCCGATAAACAGTGGAAAGACACATAAGGTAGGTTCCTCCTTTTTGGAATGGACAATTACTCCTGCATGGCCGCCAGGATGGTGCTCAGCCGCAGGTTGCCCTTTTCAAAGTCGCTGACGGCCAGCATGACCTGCTCGTAGGCGGTCTTGTCGCCCAGGTCGCCCAGCTTCTTGGCCAGTTCCGCCAGCTCGTTGGCGTGGGCGGTGTTGTGGTTCACCATATATTTCATCAGAGCCACCAGCTCTTCCTTGGGGGTGTGCTCGCCGCAGCCGCCGCAGGAGGCGCAGTTGGTGGTCTCACAGCCATGGGAATGGGGATGGCTGTGCGCATGGTCATGGTCGTGGGTGTGGGAATGGCTGTGGGTGGTGCCGTCGGCATGGGTGTGGACATGCTCGTGGGCGCCCTCATGTTCATGGTCAAGATGCATCATTCAAATCATCCTTTCTGGGATTACCGGGAAACCGGCATACTTTTGAGCATAGTATACTCCATTTCCCCCATTTTGTCATCCCCCCCGCCGGGGATTTTTCAAAAGTCAGCTTGCCCCCTTTCCGGCGGATGGGCACCGGAAAGGGGGCAAAGGGTTCTCTGTATACATTATAAATCTGTTTCGCCTTCAAAGGCCAGGGCCGCGGGGCCGGTCATGATCACGCCGTCCTCGGTCACCTGGATGAACAGGCTGCCCACCTGGAGGCGGATTTCCACCTGATCCCGGGTGTAGCCCGCCCGGGCGCAGAGGACCGCCGTGGCGCAGGAGCCGGTGCCGCAGGCCAGGGTCCGGCCGCAGCCCCGCTCCCAGGTGCGAAGCTCCACCGTATGATCGTCGAGAATGTTGGCAAAGTTGATGTTGGCCTTCCGGGGGAACACCGGGTCGGTCTCCAGGACCGGGCCGTATTTCAGCACGTCTTCGTCGGTGAAGTCCTTGCCGAAGACCACCGCGTGGGGCACGCCCATGAGGCAGGCCGACAGGGTCAGGTCCCGGTCCAGCACATGGAACGTCTCGCGGCTGCACGTCCCTTCCCCGGTCATGGGAATGGACGCCCGGTCGAAGCTGGCCTTGCCGATGTTGGCCGTCACCAGCTTTACCCGACCGTCCTCCGCCGTCACATGGACGCGCATGACGCCCGCCAGGGTCTCCACGGTGAAGTCGTCCTTCCGCACGATGCCCCGGTCATAGACGTACTTGGCGAAGCACCGCAGGCCGTTGCCGCACATCTCCGCCACGGAGCCGTCGGAATTATACAAAAACATCTGAATATCGCAGGTCTCAGACCGCCGGACCAGAAGCCAGCCGTCGGCGCCGATTCCCGTATGCCGGTCGCAGAGCCGCGCCGCCCGCGCCGGGGTCGCCTCCACCGTACCGTCCAGATCGTCGGTCAAAATAAAATCGTTGCCCAAGCCATGGTATTTGCAAAACCGCATCGTGCATTCCTCCGCATGGTTGATATGCTTGATTGTAACACGCAGAAGCTCCCGCGTCAAATTGGGATTATGATGATCGGTTTTAATAAGCATGTGGATTTTTATGACAGGGTTCCGTCCTGCACTGTCATTGCGAGGAGCGAAGCGACGTGGCAATCCGTATCCCAAAGGCTGAAAATTTCTGAGTATTTCCGTAAAATCGGTCTGTACAGGGGGAACGGATTGCCACGCCAGTCTGCGGACTGGCTCGCAATGACAGCGTTTTTGGAACACTTGCAAGAAATTTGCTGTTGCTTATTCAAGCCAATAATCATAATTGGAATTTGTCTGTGAATGGACAATGGACAATTGTCAATTCGCTCTACAAATCCCACTTTCCCGGTCCGCCCTGTCTTACGACAGCAGGATCCGGTCGTTGTCCAGGTTCTTGCCTGCGCCGGAGCGGAATTGCTCCAGGAGGTCGGGGACCGTCAGGCCCTTCCGTTCCGGGTCCTTCAAATCCAGGACAATGCGGCCGCCGTCCATCATCAGGGTCCGGTTGCCCAGGTCCAGGGCGTTCTGCATGTTGTGGGTCACCATCAGCGTGGTGATGTGATGGCGGGCCACCACATCCTTGGTGATCTCCAGCACCTTCTCCGCCGTGGCAGGGTCCAGAGCCGCCGTGTGTTCATCCAGGAGCAGCAGCTTCGGCGGCACCATGGTGGACATGAGCAGGGCCAACGCCTGCCGCTGGCCGCCGGAGAGCAGGCCCACGGGCTGCTTCATCCGGCCCTCCAATCCCATGTTCAGCTGGGCCAGCTGGTCCCGGAACCGGGCCTTGTCGGCTCTTGTGATGTGGGAGAACCAGCCGCCGCTGCCGGCGGCCAGGGCCAGATTTTCCTCAATGCTCATGCCCGGCGCGCTGCCGCGCATGGGGTCCTGGTACAGGCGGCCGATCTGCTTGGCCCGGACATAGGGCGGCTGGAAGGTGATATCCTTTCCGTCCAGCAGGACGGCGCCGCTGTCGGTGTAGAAGTCGCCGAAAATGGCATTGAACAGAGTGGACTTTCCCGCGCCGTTGGAGCCGATGATGGTCACAAATTCCCCCGGGTCCAGGTGCAGGGACAGGTTGTCCAGGGCCTTCTTCTCATTGACCGTGCCGGGGTTGAAGGTTTTGGAGAGATGGGAGAGGGTCAGCATACGCCCCGTCCTCCTTTCCCGCCGTGGCGCAGCCGCCGTTGCAGCAGCGGCCACCGGCTCTTGAGATAGGGTCCCGCGATGGCCAGGACCACGATGAGAGAGGACACCAGCTTCAGCATGAAGGCCGGCATGTTGAACCGCAGGGCGATGGTGTAGACCAGCCGGAAGACGAAGGCGCCCAGCACCGCGCCGATGGCCCGGTTGAGAATGCCGCCCTTGCCCAGGAAGGCCCGGCCGATGAGCAGGGAGGCCAGGGCGATGGTCACCATGCCGCTGCCGATGTTGATGTCCACGGACTTCTGGGATTGGGCCAGCAGGCAGCCGGACAGAGCCGTGATGGCGCCGGAGATGCACAGGCCCACCACGGTGGTGAAGGCCGGATTGATGGAGGAGGCCCGGACCATGTCGGGATTGTTGCCCGTGGCCCGGATGGCAAGACCCAGGCGGGTGTTGAGGAACAGGGTCAGGAACGCCACCACCAGGGCCACGGCGGCCAGCGCCGCCAGGAGCCGGTACTGGCCCGCCAGGACCGTGCCGTCCAGCAGGGCCTTGAGCTTGGTGAACACCGTGTCGGTCTTGTTCATGTTCAGCAGCGACGCGCCGCCCATGACGGCAATGTTGATGGAGTAGAGGCCCGTGTTGACGATGATGCCGGACAAAAGGCTGTCCACGCCCATTTTGGTCTGGAGCAGGGCCGTGACAAAGCCGGAGCACATACCGGCCCCCATGGCCGCCGGAATGGACAAATAGGGGTGCCCCGCAATGGCCACCACCGCGCCCACCGCCGCGCCCAGGGTAAAGCAGCCGTCGGTGGACAGGTCGCAGACGTTGAGCATGGAATAGCTGAGAAACAGGGACAGGACCGTCAACGCGCAGATCAAGCCCAGCTCCAAAGCCGTCTGTCCCAGGGACAGGACCGTTGCTAGATTCATGGTGTTCCTCCTAAACGCAATGGACAATGAAGGTGTGACTGAAACCCGACAATACAACGCCGCAGGGGCGGCCCTACGAACAAATTTCAAGCAGGGAAATTCAAATCCCAATGGACCAAATTTACTGCAAATCGTCGAAGCTCTCTGCCGTGGTGATGGTGGAAACCTTGGTGCACAGGGGGGCGAAGGCGGCTTCGATGGTTGCAAAGTCCAGGCCCAATGCCTCGCAGGCTTCGGTGTTCACGGTGGCGGTGCCGTTGTCAAAGGTGCGGACGGCGGTGGAGGCGGGGTCCGCGCCGTTCAGCAGGATTTCGGCCACCATGTCGGCGGTTTCCACGCCCAGGTTGGCGTAATCCACGCCGTAGCCCACGAACGCGCCGTTGAGGGCGAAGGAGTCCGCACCGGTGTAGTGGGGAATGCCCGCCGCCATAAAGGTTTCATAGATGGCCAGCTCCGCCGTCATGATGGTGTTGTCGGTGGGGGTGAAGACCGCGTCCACACCGTCGGCCACCAGGGCCTCGGCGGCCAGCATGACCTCGTCGGTGGTGGTGCCGGTGCGCTCGATGACTTCAATGCCCTTCTCCTCCAGGTAGGCCTTGGCCGCGGCGATGGCGGCAGTGGAGGAGTCCTGACCGGCGTCATAGAGCAGGCCGATCTTGGAAGCGTCAGGGTCGGCGGCGAAGATCAGGTTCATGACGGAATTGGTGTCAAGGTAGTCGGAGGTGCCGGTCAGGTTGGAGCCGGGGGCCTCCAGGGATTCCACCAGGCCAGCGCCCACGGGGTCGGTGACGGCGGCAAAGATCACGGGGATCCGGTTGTCTTCCGTGGCGCTCTGCATCTTCATGGCCACAGGGGTCGCCACGCCGACCATCAGGTCCACGCCGTCGGCGATGAAGTTGGCGACAATCTGCTCGAGAACCGTGGCGTCGGCGTTGCAGTTGTCATAGGAGACCTCAAAGGTCACGCCCTGTTCCTGGCCGATCTCCGCCAGGCGGTTCTGAATGTTGTCCACAATCTGGTTCAAGGACGCGTCGTCCACATAGTTGCAGATGCCGACCTTGTAGGTCTTTCCGCTCTCCGCGGCGGCTTCGGTTTTTTCGCCGCAGGCGGCCAGGGAAAAGAGCATGGCGGCAGACAGGATTGCAGCGGCGAGTTTTTTGATGATGTTGCGGTTTTTCATGGTGTTTTCCTCCAGATTTTGAATTTGGGCGGCAGATGAGGGGGCTTGCCGGGACCCTGTTTGTTCGGAGCAATAAAAAAATGGCCCCTTATCCCATTCATGGGACAAGAGCCATACTCCTGCGATACCACCCAAATTGACGCATACGCGTCCGCTCGCTTCACGCGCCATCACGCGTGCCCGATGGATAACGGGTGGGGCCCCGTCGGCATCTACTAGGTTTCCCGTTCAAGCCGCCCTCGGAAGTCCATTCGCACGACCGCGCCCCGCCCTGATTCCACCATCCAGGACTCTCTGAAGGTTTGCTGTGCCGGTTACTTCTCTTCCTCACAGGTTTCAACTCTGGTTCAGTTGTTGTGGTCATTATATGCTCCGATTTTTCATTTGTCAACCCCCGCGCCGGAAAAAATTTATCCGAGTACATCAGTGAAGACAATCCGCAGCCCCTGCGGCGTGCTTGCAGGCGTGGCTGTAGGGGCGGCTATCAGCCGCCCGCATGGGGCGCAACGGGGTTCTGTCCATGGAAAAAGCGCGGGGCTGTTTCCAGCCTCGCGCTTTTGGGTTCGTTTTACTTCGCAAATTCCACGGCCTTGGTCTCGCGGATGACGTTGACCTTGATCTGGCCGGGGTATTCCAGCTCGGATTCGATCTTCTTGGCAATGTCCCGGGCCAGGAGGATCATGTTGTCCTCGGAGACCTCCTCGGGCTTGACCATGATGCGGACCTCGCGGCCGGCCTGGATGGCGTAGGCCTTCTCCACGCCGGGATAGGAGCCGGTCATCTCTGGGAGGGTCGGCAGGCGGCGGATGTAGCTCT
>CAMEIU010000088.1 GCA_945918815.1 uncultured Clostridia bacterium | reverse complement strand
ACCTCGGAGGAAATCGCCAAGGAAATGCACCTGGACGTCAACAAGGTGGAGGAGATTCTGAAAATCTCCCAGGAGCCCGTGTCCCTGGAGACGCCCATCGGCGAGGAAGAGGACAGCCATCTGGGCGATTTCATCCCGGATGAGGAAGTATCCCAGCCCGCCGAGGCTGCGTCCTACACCCTCCTGCGGGAGCAGCTGGAGGAGGTCCTCCGCACCCTGACGCCCCGGGAGGAGCAGGTGCTCCGCATGCGCTTCGGCCTGACCGACGGTAAAACCCACACCCTGGAGGAAGTGGGCAAGGAATTCGACGTGACCCGGGAGCGGATTCGCCAGATTGAATCCAAGGCCCTTCGGAAGCTGCGGCACCCGTCCCGCAGCAAGAAGCTCCGGGATTTCCTGAATTGATTTCCCCCCGGCAAAAAAACTTCTTGACATTGCCGAAAAATTCCGTATCATAGGTACGTACCCTCTGCCGCTGTGGCAGGTAGTCGCGCATATTTTTTCCGATATGGAACAAGATAAAACGGAGGAATCAGTCATGTTTGATAAAATCGCAAAGTATCTGGCGGAGCAGATGGATATCGCGGTGGAAGACATCACGCCGGACACCACCTTTGAGAGCCTGGGCATCGATTCTCTGGACACTGTGGAAATGGTCATGGATCTGGAGGAAGAGCTGGGCGTCGAGCTGGAGCTGGAAGAGAAGGTCGCCACCGTCGGCGAGCTGGTCCAGTTTGTCGAGAGCAAGATGGACTGAGGCTTCTTTGAACTGAATATTTGCCAAGTCACAGGTCCGGCCTGTGGCAAGGCTGCACTAGTCGGGGAGATAGCGGTGCCTTGTAACCTGCAATCCGCTACAGCAGGGATGAATTCCTGACCGAGGGTGTGCGCTGTATCGTCTGACCCACGTAAGCGGTGTTGAGGATTTGGTCTTACGCAATGAGGTCCCGTGAACCATGTCAGGCGGGGAACCGAGCAGCATTAAGCGGATCGCCTTGTGTGCCGTGAGGGCGCCGTTTCTGAGCTGGCTGCGTGGGTAACGGGTATAGCGTACATTCGAAGAAAGGTGTGCAGTCTTGCCACAGGCCGGACTTTTGAATTGATAATTGAGAATTGATAATTGAGAATTGAGGTGTCCGCAGACGCGGATACCTTATTTTTTTGAGCGTGTAGGGGCGGCTATCAGCTGCCCGCATGAGGCTGTACCGGGCAACGTATTGCAGTCCATTGTAGGGCACGGCCACTGGACGTGCCGGCGGCAGGCAGTTGCATTCTGGGATCTGCTGCCCAATCCTGCAGAGAGTATGGGGTGCGTCTTACACAATCTTAATGATTTTTTAACCATTTCCCGCCTTTTATGTTAATGGGGCTTTCGGTAGAATGGAGTTGTTCCAAGAGAAACACAGATCAGGCGATGAGACATGGCAATGGCGGAAAAACAGAAAAAATGGGTGGCGGCAGCCGGCGTTGCGGCGTTTCTTTTGCTATCCGCGGCGGTTGGCTGGTTTGTGGGCAGACCCCTGGTGCGGTTTGTCTCGGAGCCCGAGCGGTTCCGCGCCTGGGTGGACGCCCACGGCGTCTGGGGACGGCTGGCTTTTGTGGGCATGGTGATCCTGCAGGTCTTTGTGGCCGTTATTCCCGGGGAGCCGTTGGAGATCGGCGCGGGCTACGCCTTCGGGGCCGTGGAGGGCACGCTGCTGTGCGTGGCGGGTATGACCCTGGGCGGCCTGCTGGTGTTCGGGTTTGTCCGCCGGTTCGGCGTTCGGGCCGTGGAGCTTTTTATTCCCCGGGAGAAGATCGAATCCATCCGCTTCCTGCGGGCTTCCAAGCGTGCGGCCCTGCTGACCGCCATTGTCTTTCTACTGCCGGGAACGCCCAAGGATGTGCTGTCCTACTGCGCGGGCCTGACGTCTATCCGGCTTCCGCAGTGGCTGCTGATCACCAGCCTGTGCCGCGTGCCGTCCATTGTCACATCCACCCTTGGGGGCGACGCCTTGGGCGCCGGACAGCTGATCCGGGCCCTTTGGATCTTCGCCGCCACCATCTGTATCAGTCTCGCGGGCCTGGCGCTCTACCGGCGCCTGTGCCGGGCAAAGGAGGAAACCAATCATGGAAATCATTCGGGTTCTTAATTTTACGCTGGCTTGCCTGTTCGCCCTGTGCTATGCCTATCAGTTCATCTATCAGGCCGTGCCGTTTTTGAAAAAGGACAAGCCCCATGGGCCGGTCCAATACCACCGCTATGCCGTCCTGATCTCCGCCCGCAACGAAGCCGCGGTCATCGGTCAGCTCCTGGACAGCATCCGGCGGCAGGACTATCCCGGGGATCTGGTCACGGCCTTTGTGGTCGCGGACAATTGTACCGACGGCACCGCCTGCGTGGCCAGGAGCCACGGGGCCGTGGTCTATGAGCGGTTCAACCGGTCCCAGGTGGGCAAGGGCTACGCCCTGGACTTCCTGCTCCAGAAGGTCGACCGGGACTACGGCCGGGTGTTTGACGGCTACTTCGTTTTCGACGCCGACAACCTGCTCCAGCCGGACTACATCACCGAAATGAACAAGACCTTCTCCGACGGTTTTGAAATCGTCACCAGCTACCGCAACTCCAAGAACTACGGCGACAACTGGATCTCCGCCGGATACGCCTTGTGGTTCCTCCGGGAGGCGGAATACCTGAACCACGCCCGGATGCTGCTGGGTACCAGCTGCGCCGTCTCCGGCACAGGCTTCCTGTTCAGCCGCCGGATTCTGGAAAAGCAGGGCGGCTGGCCCTACTACCTCCTGACCGAGGACATCGAGTTCACCATCGCCAACGTCACCGCCGGAGAGCGGGTGGGCTACTGCAAGGACGCGGTGTTCTATGACGAGCAGCCCGTAACCTTCCGCCAGTCCTGGCGGCAGCGGCTCCGCTGGGCCAAGGGCTACATGCAGGTCTTCCGGCATTACGGCGGCCGCCTCCTGCGGGGCCTGGGGTCTAGAAACGGCTTCGCCTGCTTCGACATGACCATGTCCATCCTGCCTGCCATGATTCTGACGGTGGCAGGTCTGGGCCTCAACGGCGCGGCGGCCGTCCTGGGCGTCCTGGCCGGACAGAATCTGTGGATCGCCGTCTGGTCCGTGGCGCAGATGCTGGTCAACACCTATCTCCTGATGCTCTTCCTGGGCGCCGTCGCCACAGCGACGGAGTGGAAGCAGATCCACACCGCCCCGGCCAAGAAAATCCTCTACATCTTTACGTTCCCGCTGTTCATGCTTACCTATCTGCCCATCTCCGTGGCCGCCATGTTCCAGAAGGTGGAATGGAAGCCCATCGAGCATCACGTCGCCGTCTCCCTGGCCGAAGTCCGCAACGCCCGCTGAATCCTTGCACGGGTTTTGAAACTGTGGTATAATAAACCATCCGAAAAATATGTTCCCCACCGCGTCTCAACACGGGAAGTTGGAATTTGTCGATTTGCAGCACTGGCGCGGGAGCGCCCAAGGCTTCCTTGTGTAAAGGGAGCTGTCAGCGAAGCTGACTGAGGGATTGATACCTTTCTACATGCTGTGTAGGAGGTCGAAACTGCCATACAATCCCTCCGTCACGGCTTCGCCGTGCCACCTCCCTTTACACAAGGGAGGCGTTGGCCTGCTGCAATCCTAGACTACTCTACAGCTCCCAATTCCCCAATCTCCCATCCCATCCGGCGGGAATTCTGTTCCAAGGAGGTTTCTTATATGAAAAAGCTGTTTCAAGCCGCAAGCGTGTTTCTGATTCTATGCCTGCTGCTGACGGGCTTTGCGGGAGCGGCCGTCAATGCCCAGTCCCGTTCCTACAGCCTGGACGGCGGCAGGGTGACCCTGTCTCTGCCCGCGTCCTGGGAGACGGAAACGGACCTGGATGACGGCAGAACGCTGCTCTCCGTCACCCGGTTGGACGGCGGTTATACCTTTACCGTCATCAAGCAGACGGTGTACCACCTTATCGACCCCGTCTCTCCGCCGGTGTCGGTCTACAGCGCCGGCGCGCAGGTCAACGCGGTCTCCGGCAGCGCGGCGGACACAAAGTTTTCCACGCATTTCACCGAGGATGAATCCTCCGCCACCCGGAGCTACTGGAGTGACAATGGCGATGAGGAATACCGCTTCACCTTTACCCGGACCGGCGCCGAGATCGAGAAAATCATGGCCACGGTGGAAATCAACTGGTTCAACGGCTTCATCGGTCAGCTGCGGCCGATTCAGCAGACGTCTTTCCGCGACCTGGAGGGTCACTGGGCCAAGGACGCCTGTTACCGGGCTGTGGAGCTGGGCCTGTTCCAGGGCACCGGTGACCGGACCTTCAACCCGGACCAGTCCATGGCCCGCGCCATGCTGGTGACGGTGCTCTACCGCATGGCAGGGGAGCCTGCCGCCGGAACGGCCGGCTTCTCTGATGTGCCCAAAGGCGCATACTATGAAAAGGCCGTGGCCTGGGCCGCCGACAATGGCATTGCGGAGGGCACCGGCAACCGGTTCCGGCCCAATGATCCCGTGACCCGACAGGAGCTGGCTGCCATTCTGTATCGCTACAGCGGCGCGGCGGACGTGCCTGCGGACGCTGTGAACGGCTTCTCCGACGCCGGAGCCGTGGCCGCCTGGGCCCGGCCCGCCGTCAATTGGGCCGTGTCCCAGGGACTGCTCAACGGCAGCGGCGGCAAACTCCTGCCCACAGGAACCGCCACCCGCGCCCAGACCGCCGCCATCCTGGTCCGATACATGGACGGCCAATGAGTGATTTGATTCTCACGCCCTATACGCCGGAGGACCTGCCCGCGGCCCTGGAGCTGTTTTACGACACGGTTCACCGGGTCTGCTGGGCAGACTATGACGAGGCCCGGCTGGCCGCCTGGGCGCCGGATCTGCCGGACCGGGAGCGGTGGCAGGAAAGCCTGCTGGCCCATGACAGCCTCGTGGCCCGAATGGACGGGCAGATTGTGGGCTTCGGAGATCTGGATCCCTCCGGCTATCTGGACCGGCTGTACGTCCGCTGGGACCGCCAGCGGCAGGGCATTGCGACGGCGTTGTGCGACGCCCTGGAGGCCCGCGCAGAGGAAATGGGCTGCTCCCTGGTCACCACCCACGCCTCCATCACCGCCCGTCCCTTCTTTGCCAAACGCGCCTATGTCCTGGTCTGCCCCCAGCAGGTAGAACGCAGCGGCCAATGGCTGACCAACTATGTGATGGAAAAACCACTATAAAAACAATCCCGCCCTCCGAACCCGGAAGGCGGGATTTCTTTTGATTTGACAGACAAGCGGGATTTGTGGAGCACGACGCACTGAAATGGCGCGTCGTAGGGGCGGCTATTAGCCGCCCGTAACAGGCCTCTACCGACGGGCGGTTGATAGCCGCCCCTACGGTCTCGTTCATCGTCAAATTCCAATTTATCGCCCAGACAGAAGAAAATGACGTACCGGCCCTTTCAGAACAGCGCCAATCCGAATTGGTACCAGAGGCGTTTTGCGAGGGGAATGTGGCCGAGGGCCTGGATTCTCTCGTCCAGAGCCTGCTGCAATTGGGCCAGTTCTTCTTCCGTCAGGGTGTGCTGGCTGAATCTCGCTTTCTCGGCCAGACAGATGTGTTCTTCGGGAATGGGAATCCCGTCGGCCTTGGACAGGTGGACCAGCCAACGCCACAAGGTCAATGCCCGGCGATTGGGATGGCCCCGGCGGCAGTGGTCTCTCCGGCCTTGGAGAATCAGCCAGCGGCGCAGGGCAATCATCCCGGTCAGGGCCGCAGCCGCCAGCAGCCACAGCAGGGGACGGGGCAGCCGGAGCCTGCCGCCGGAACCGGACGGGGATGCGGCGGAAACGGGAACCGCTTCCTCCGGTTTGTCGGGCTCTGCCGGCGCCGGACTGTTGTCGGGCTCCGGCGTGTCCGGGGAATCGCCGGTGGGCTGCGGTTCCGTATCCTCCGGCGCCGGGACCGGCTCGTCCACCGTGGACGCGTTGGATTCTCCAGGCCCGGGTGCGGTCTCGTCCACCGCTGGCGTCGGGTCCAGGGGCAGCCAGCCGGTGCCGTCCACATAGTATTCCACCCAGGCGTGGGCGTCCTCGTCGGTGACGCTGTTCCACTGTCCGGCCGGACCGGAGACGGCATAGCCCGTCACATACCGGGCCGGAATGTCCAAAGCCCGCAGGAGCATGACCGTGGCCGAGGCAAAATGAACGCAGTAGCCCCGGTGGCTCTCCTGGAGGAAGTAGAGGACAAAATCTGCTCCGTCGGGAATGCGGGGGGTGTTCAAATCATAGTTTCCGCTGTCGCGCACATAGGCCGCCACGGCCTGGGGGCTGCCGGAGGAATCCAGACCGGCATGGGCCGCGACTTCCAGCAGCGCCGGCAGCAGGTCCTCCGATACCTGGGTGTAGTGGTCCCGGACGTAGGCGTCGTAGTTTGCAAGGTCCGCCCGGGCCGTCAGGGCCGCGCTGCTGTAGGGGAGGGTGTAGGAGAGACTGCCGGACGGATTGTTGACATAGGCATCGTCCACCGCACTGCTGTCCTCGGGAATGCCGGTAAGGTTGTAGGTGGTGTAGAGCAGAGGCTCCCGGCCGTGGACTTGCAGCGACAAGGACTGGATGTCTTTCGCCGGGTCTCCCAGGGTTAGGGGATTCTGCGCGAAGTTTTGGGCCGTGAATTCCCGTTGTGGGATGGCGGACCAGGTGCTGTTTTCGTAAACCCCCAGGGAGACGCCCCGAAGGTAGGAGATGGAATCGGTGGCCTGATACTGCAAAACCTCCGCGCCGGTGGTGACCCTGGGTCCCAGCTGGCGCAGGTCCACCTCCCGGAGACTGCTGCTCCACCGGGGGGCGGTGACGCTGGAAACGACCTGGGATTCCACGGACTCAAAGCTGACCTTGGCCTCCGCCAAAGCCTGCAGGGCCTCCGACCATTCCGCCCGCTCATAGGCGGCGGGGGGCCACAGCACCGTGATGCCCGCCACCAAAATCACCGTGGGCAGCACCAGCCACCAGGCCAGACGGCTGCCCTCGGCGGGGTTCCGCTCCCGGACACTCTGGCTCAGCAGGAGCAATACCAGCGCGCCGGTCAGCAGCACCAGCCAGAATACCGGCGCGATATCCACGATGATCAGGCACAGCAGCAGCACCGGGGCGCAGGCCAAAAGCACCAAAAGCGCGCTGCCCTCCCGGCTGGAGGTCCAGGCCGTCAGCCAGGCCAGGGGCACGGCAAGGAACATCAGAAACACCATGGGTGACGCGTCCGCCTGGCCCAGGACCGTCATGGACGGATAGCACAGGGCGTATTCCGAGGTGACGGCGTAGAGGAACCCCTGGAAGCTCTCGGACAGGTGCCCGCGGAACCAGACCATCAGCCCCAGAAAAACCACGCCCGCCATGGCGGAGACCACGCCGGAGCGGCGGAACCACATGGCTCCGGCTCCGACGGCCGCCGCGCCGCAGGCCCAGGCCAGCAGGGTCGCCCGGTCGCAGGACAAAAGGAAGGCGTCGTTGAGGCACATGAGGGAGGCGAAGGACACCAGGACCGCCAGGAGGAAAGCCATGAGAAAGGTGGAAACGGTCATGCGCTGTTTTTTCATGACGCTTCCTCCTGTTCCGGCTGAATGTGGTAGCGCCAGGAGGCGCTGGCAAATCTCCGGTTGGCGATGGACGGCGTGTCGGGCCGCAGAGGCGTCCGCAGCAGCCGCTCCACCAATTCCTGCAGGTTGTCCCGATTCTCCATGGCGGCGGAGGCAATCTGACAGTCGGTGGGATCGATCCAGAGAATCCGGTGGGGCGTCTCATGGTCCAGCAGCCATTGGGACATCCAGACCAGCCGCTCCAGAGTAGCGTCCACCTGCTCCGGCGTGCCCAGCAGGTCGAAGGTCAGAAGCGTCAGGCCCCGGATGGGCTCCTGGGGCTCCCGAACAATGAGCCGGTCGGTCTTGACCGACAGCTTCCAGTGGATGTCCCGCATGCTGTCGCCGGGATGGTAGTCCCGCATATCATGCTCTTCCGAGAAGCCGCCGCCGGGCTTGGGCTGACGGCGCCGGGCCAGAAACTGGGCCAGGTTGGGCAGCTTTTCCGGCGGCGTGGGTACGGGCCGGATCTGAACCTCCACCGGCTTCGGCAGCCGGACCGGGAACCGGAACAGGCCCAGATAGTCGTAGTCCCGGGCCTTCTCCACGGCGCAGACCAGGGTCCCGCAGTGGGACGTGTCCAGGGGCACATACCAATTGTCCTGCCCCGGCACATGCTGCTTCATGGACAGAACCTGGCCGGTCATGACCGAGGTCACCGTCAGGCGAAACCGGCACTGGGGCATGGGCAGAAAGCCGTTGGAGCTTCGGAGGGAAATAAAGATCTGGTCGCCCCGGCTGCAGCATGGGGGCGCGTCCAGGTACAGCCGCATACGAACCATGGCCAGAAAGCTGACCACCAGAGAAAAGCCCGGCAGGCACAGGGCCATGACCAGGATGAACCAGGAATACCACCCAAAATAATAGGCGTGAAACACCACCGCGCCGCCCAGCGCGGCCAGATAAATGAGCCAGTGCTTCCCCATGGTCAGCGCAGGCGGGGGGCGGCGGTCTTGCGCAGGATGTCCTGGAGCAGCTTGGCCGCGCCGATGTCCCGGGCTTCGGCCTCGGGGGCCAGCAGCAGCCGGTGACTGATGGTGTCAATGAACACGGTCTGCACGTCCTCCGGGGTCACATAATCCCGGCCCTTCAGCATGGCCATGGCCTTGGCCATGGACGCCATGGACAGGGTGGCACGGGGACTGGCGCCGCGGAGAATCATGGGATCGGAGCGGGTGGCGGAGATCAGAGCCACCATGTAGTCGACTACATCTGGCTTTATGTAAACTTGATCCGCCTGGTCCTGGAGCGCAACCAGGTCCTTCCGGGTCACCACCTGCCGCACCTGGTCCAGCGGGTTGCCGTTTTGCCGGTTCAGCACCATGTCCCGTTCATCCTGGGGCGCGGGAT
>CAMEIU010000087.1 GCA_945918815.1 uncultured Clostridia bacterium | reverse complement strand
GGCCTCTCTTGCCCTTCGGGCAATTCACCTTCCCGCGCCCTACAGTGGGCATTGTACGATTTCACAGAAATGACAGTGTGAGACAGAACCCTGTCATAAAAATTCGTGTGCTTATTCAAACCGATAATCATAAGTGGATTTATATCCGAGGAAAGAGAACGACAACAAGGTATGGGAGAAAACGGCGGAGAGTTTCTGGACTGGATGCGGGATCCAATCCGGTTTGCCCAACACCAAGAAGCCTCCCACTCAGGTAATCGGCGCAGGGTTGAAGAGACAGAAATCGTTATGATAGTGATATTGGTCGCTGAACGGTTTCTTTTTTCCGCTGGCGGTGTCCAGAATCAGGCGGAACAGCTCCTCGCCCACCTGCGGGATCGTTTTCTCGCCGGTGATGATGTCTCCGGCGCTCAGATCGATCATGTCGAACCAGCGCTGCTTCAATTCATTGCGGCTACAGACTTTGATGACGGGGCAGATGTCCAGACCGTAGGGAGAGCCGCGGCCTGTCATAAATACTTGCAGCCCGATTCCGCTGGCCAGCTGCGAGGGGCCGCAGACGATGTCGCTGGCCGGCGTCGCCGCGAAGATCAGCCCGCGACGGCTGGGCTGCTGGGCCGGTTCCAGAACCTCTACGATGGGGCTGGAGCCGGACTTGGCGATAGATCCCATGGCCTTCTCCACGATGTTGGCCAGGCCGCCCTTTTTGTTGCCTGGGGTCGGGTTGGCGTCCCGGTCCACGCCGCCGGCTTGCAGATAGGCGTCGTACCAGCGTAGTTGTTCCACCAGCTTGTCCCGGACCTCCGCGCTGATGCAGCGGGCGGCCAGCAGCGGCGCACCGTCCCGGACTTCCGTGGTTTCGCTGAACAGCACCGTCGCACCGCCCCGCACAAGCATATCGGCCGCGTATCCCGCGGCGGGATTGGCGGTCACGCCACTGAAGGCGTCGCTGCCGCCGCATTGCAGCCCGATGCGCAGGGCCGACAGCGGCAGCGGCTGCCGCTGCCGCCGGTTCAGAATCTCCAGCTTCCGCCGGGCCAGGTCCATCAAAGCCTGCTCCATGGCTTCGTGGCCCGGCCAGTCCTGCAAGGTCAGGCAGTTTTCCGGCGTGATCTCATCCGGGGCCAGGAGCCGGTCGTAGGTCAGCTTTTCACAGCCAAGCCCCACCAGAATCCACTGACCGCCAAAGTTGGGGTGGCGGATGATGTTCCGAACGGCCCGGATGGGGATTTCTGCCAAGGGCGCGTTGATGGCAACGCCGCAGCCATAGGCATGGCGCACCACGACCACGTCTTCCACATTGGGATATTGGGGCAGCAGCTCCCGGCGGATCCGTTCCGCCACGACCTCCGCCACCCCGGCGGCGCATTGGACTGTAGTAATGATTCCAAGCAGATTCCGGGTGCCCGCCGGACCCTCCGCATTGGGGTAGCCCATCCAGGTGGAGACCGGCGGCTCCGGCAGCTGTGGGGCTGCAACCAGGTTGGTCCCGTAGGACAGCGCGTCCAAGCCGGGACTCTCCGGCACATCTAGCATGGTTTCGGTGATCCAGCTGCCGGCGGGGATATCCCGGTTGGCCAGCCCCAGATTGACGCCGTACCGAATAACAGGGGAGCCGGCGGGAATTTTTGTCAGGGCGACCTTGTGGGCCTGCGGGATAGGCTCCAGAACCGTAACGCCGCAGGGCAGCACAACGCCCTGGGGCAGAAACTGCGCCGCCACCGCCACGTTGTCCGTTTCATGGATCTGAATGACAAGCTGAGTCTTCGTCATGGCTTGCATGCTCCTTCCTCCTGTACCCGCGGCAGCGTTGCGCCGCCAAAGGGCATGACCAGCACGCTGGCTTCCGGTCCGAGCCGGTCGAAAGCCGCGTCCAACGCCGCCTGTATGGACGCCACCGGCTCCATCATGGCGTCCCGGACCAGGGACGCCGGAAGATCCGAAACCAGAAGAATCTGCGCCTGGACCAGGACCTTCGCAAAGGCCGCGGCCTTATGGCCGCCGAGGCAGAACTCCCGGCGGATCCTCTCCAGAATGGCCTGGGGAGAATCCGCTTCCAGCATCCATTGCAGGAATGTCTCGTCGCCGAAGCCCTCCTGGCAGCGGCCGGCGAGAATTACAATTCCGCCGGACCGCACCGCATGGCGGGCGTTGTCCAGGGCTTTCTGCACCTGATAGAGGTTCAAATCCTTGGGCGTGCCGCCCTGGGAGACAATCACGATGTCCGCCCGGCGGGGAATGGGCTTGCTGTACAGCGACTGGAGGACGCGGCAGGCGTCCCGGTGGGCCTGGATCAGATCGCCTGCCGCCGCATAGACGATTTGCTTGTGGGCGTCCAGGACCACGTTGACAATGAAATCCACGCCGCAGATCGCTGCCGCCTCGTCCAAATCCTCGCGCAGGGGGTTTCCATCCAGGATGGCTGCCTGGGCATGGGGATCGGCCATCAGGCGGTGATTGGCCTGAATGGCCGCCCGGTTGGAGACGCCGGGCATAATGGCCTTGCCGCCGCCGCTGAAACCGGCGAACCAGTGAAATTCCACATTGCCGATGCAGATTCTCCGGTCTGCCTCCGCCACCACCCGGGTCACGTCCACAGGCGTGCTGCGGCGGGTGTGTCCCAGGCGGACGCAGTCCTCCGGGTCGCTATCCAGACAGCGGATTTCATGATAGACTCTGGTCCCGGCCAGCTGTTCCTTTTCCTGCTCCGTGTGACGTCGGTGACTGCCCCGGCCAAACACCAGAACGACATCCTCCGGCCGGACGCCAGCTTGATAGAGGGCGTCCAGAACCTCCGGCACGATAACGGCGGAGGGCACGGGCCGGGTGATATCGCTGGTGATCAATACGATTTTTTCGCCCGGATGCACCAACTGCTCCAAAGGCGGACTGCCGATTGGGGAGGCCAGGGCGCGCCTGACGGCTTCCGCGCCGCCGCAGGGCAGCGATACCTCGTTGGGAAGCAGCACGCCCATCAAATTTTGGTCAGGGACAGTCACATGCTGCCCGCCGTTCCCGTAACCAATGTTCAGTTCCATGTGGGACACTCCTTTCAAATAAGACCTGCCGCACGTAGGATGCAGGCCGTAGCAAACACGGTAAAGGCGCTGACAACCGTAGTGGTGAGGACCAACTGATCCGCCAGCACGTCGTCGTTGTGCATCTGGGCGGCCATAACGCCGGAAACGGTCGCCAGCGGGGACGCAAAGACGGCGATCAGACAGGCGAATTCTCCGGTATTGAGCTCCAGAAATCCCTGGCTTACCAGCCAGCAGGCACCGCCCAGACCGATCAGCGGCGCGATCACGGTTCGAAGCACGGTGCCCAGGACCAGATCCCTGCCGTTGCCGGACAGCTTCCGGCCTTCAAACAGTCCGCCCAGTGTGATCAATGCCAGAGGTGTGGACATTTTGCCGATTCCATGGACGGCACTGTAAACAAACGGAAGCGTGCCGGACAGGGAGAACAGCAGGGTGCCGTCGGCACGGCGGGGGACAAATTGCCGCAGCAGCAGGCAGATCAGACCGGCAAGGCAGGCGATGACCATGGGATTTTTGATGATGTCCACAAGCAGAGAGACAATGCGCTGCTTTTTTCCACTCTGCCTGAGGAACATGGAAAGGGCGATCACCGCCAGCACATTGAACTGGGGAATCGTGGTCACGGAAAGAATTGCCACCGCCGTCAAGCCGGCCTGCCCGCCCAGAGCCTGGGCCAGCGGCACGGCGATGATATTATAGTTGGACCGGTAGGAGCACTGGACCATGACCCCACGCTTTCTCCGGTCCGGCATCCAAAGGGCAACCAGGACACCCACGCCGAAGAGGACCAGGACGGCGGCAAAACAGTAAAGCGTCATGCCCCAGTGAATGCTGGAAAGGCTGCCCACTTCATAGATGCAGCAGAAGGTGGAAAAGGGCACGACGATATAAAAAACCAGCTTGCGGCACTGCCGGAAGAAATGCTCGTCCAGCAGTCCGATTCTCCGAAGACCATAGCCTGCGGCAATTTGCAGAACCAGCGGCAGGATCGCGTTCAACGCATATTGTAAAACATCCACCGATTTATGCTCCCTTCAAGCAAAAACAAGAGGCAGGCTGTGCAAGACACAGCCTGCCTCTTTGCCGGCCAATTGGCGGCTTCTTGCGGTTTGATTACCAGCCGGGGACGCCCTTCTGCTGGGCGTCGACGACGTTGTCCTCCATGATCTGCTCTACGGCGTCCTCCGGGGTGATCTCGGCAGAGGATACCATGGAAGTGATCGTGGCCTGGTTGGAGCCCTTGATCCGGCAGAAGTATTCCATGACGGGGCAAGAGGCCTGATCCAGCCATTCCTGTGCGGTGATCAGAGCGGGATACGCGTCTTCCGGCATCTGCACGCCGTTGACCATGAAGGTACCGGCGGGGGTGACGGCGGAGCAGTAGGCGTCGATGCCTTCCTGGCTGACCACAAATTCACACCATTTCTTTGCCAGCTCCGGCTCCTTGGCGTCCTTGTTGATGACGTAGCCCATGGGCAGCCAGTAGCAGATACCGCGCTGATCGGGATTCACGTCGGGCAGCGGGAAGAAGTCGATGTCGGCGATCTTTTCGGGGCAGTTGTTCTCCATGGTGGTCAGGATGTTGGTGCGGATGATCATCATGGCGGCAGTGCCCTCGCCCAGCATTACGGCGCACTCGTCCATGCCGGTGGAGAGGAAGTCCTCATTCAGATAACCCAGGTTGGCCACGTCATAGAGCTTTTGCAGGCCGCGGACAAAGGCTTCGGACTCGTTGAGCTCGATTTCCCGGTTGGTGTACTTCTCCGCAAAATCCGGGTCATCCAGCTGCACATAATAGTAGTTCATCAGATAGGGAATCTGCGTGTTTGTGGTCTTGGCATAGGGCGCGGCCACCGGGATGATACCGGCGTTTTTCAGCGTTTCACAGCAGTCCAGGAATTCGTCCCAGGTCTTGGGAATTTCCAGGCCCTGCTTGGCAAATACCTTGGTGTTGTACAGAACGCCGGCGGCGTTGCTGGTGTCGGCGGGGGTGATATAGACGCCGCCGTCATAGGTACCGACCGTGCGGTAGCCGTCCGCGATGTTGCCTACCCAGGGCTCGCCGGAGATGTCCAGGCAGTTGTTGATCGGGTCGAACTCGTCGAACTTGGAGCCAATGCTGGACATATAGATGTCGGCAAGGCCGCCGGTCGCCAGACGGACCAGCTTGATATTCTCGCCTTCATCGCCGCCGGGGATGACCTCGACCTCTACGGTGCAGCCGTATTTCTCTTCAAACGCGGCGATCTGTGCATAGTAGCCGTCGGTGGCGTTGCTCTCGGACATGCTCATCATGAAGGTCAGGGTCTTGCCTTCAAAGGACGTGTCTCCGCTGCTTTCGGCGGGCGCTTCCTCGCCGGAAGAATTTGCCGGCGTTTCGCTGGGGGTTGTGGCCGCGGGCTTGTCCGCCGACGTCTCCTCTGTCTTAGACGCACAGGCGGCAAGGCCCAGAATCAAGGACAGAGCCAACAGTAGTGCAAGAACTTTTTTCATAGGGTCTCCTCCGTTCCTATTTATTGTTTACAACAAAATGTTAGCATTTTTGCAATTCTTTGTACATGTTGTTACCATTACGGTTTTTTATAAAAATCAAATCGGGCCGTTTGATTTTTCATAGTCTTGTTTCTGATTCTTGTTGGTTTCCCAGCTTGCGCCCTGTTTTTTCACGGTATTGTTTCGGATATTCTCCCGTAATTCTGCAAAAAACCGTGCTGAAATACAATTGGTCGTAGCCCACCTGCTCAGCGATGTCCTTGATAAGTATGTTGGGCTGCCGCTCCATCAGCTGAATGGCCGTGGTGATCTTCCGGTTTGTCACATATTCTTTGTAGGAGCTGCCGGAGTACATCCGGAACAGCTTGCTGACATAGGGCTGGCTGATTCCAAACGTGTCGCTGATCTCCTGAAGAGAGTAATTGTTTTTGATGTGAGAATTCAGAAACTCCGTGATCTTCCAGAACATCTCCTGGGATTGGGACTGGGCCATGCTGTGCCCCGCGCTGAGCCGTCCCAGCAGCGGCTCCACTGCGGAGGATACGCAATTCTGCGCCTGTTCATAGGAGGTGCAGCGGTAAAGCTTCCCCATAATCTTGTTGATTTCGATAATGGGATCGATTCGATTGGAATCGAGATGAAACAGATGAATGATGATATGGTAGACGCCCTGCTTGATGGTGTGCAGGCTGACCTTATTCTGCTCCCAGAAGGCGAACAGGCGGCAAAAATTCCGGTAAAAATCCTTGTCGTTCTTCACGTTCAGATCCTGCAGGAGGCTGTCGACAAAGCTCTTTTCCCGCGCCAGATCATAGGCGGGCGCCGGGGCGTTTTCCTGATAAAACAGAAGCTGAACCTGGCCCAGAATCATATTTCTTTGGTGGAAGCCGTAGATGGCCCGCAGATTTTGCGATAAATTCTCCCGTTTCCAGCGTTCTTCGCTGAGTACCAGCAGGCCGGAGCTGCCGGTCCCCGTCTCCCAGGAGAGAATGCTGTTGGCGATGCGAGGCAGCCTCCGCTCGGAACATGCACTGCAATCCTCCAGGATGACCAGGGCATAGCGGTACAGCAGAAAGCAAAGCGGCCCGTCCTCCGGAATGCCGAATTCCTTCTGGCAGCGGAGAATCAACGCCTCCTGCTGAAAGCTGCCTGCAATCATCAGCACATGGTAGGTCGGATACGGCAGCGTCTCCGGCCCTTCGAGAAGCTGCTCGCTTTTCTTTCGGACGGAGATCATCAGATCCTCGTGAGACCTGCGCCGCTGCTGCTCCAGCTCCTGGTAGATGGCATTTAGGGCGCTGATCAGCTCTTCGTTGTTGACCGGCTTGAGAATGTAGCTGGAGACGCCCAGGGAAATGGCGTCCTTGGCAAAGGAAAAGCTGCTGTATCCACTGATGATGATGGAGCGCATCTGCGGGCGAAGGTCATGCAGGCTGCGCAGCAGATCGATTCCGCTCATGCTGCTCATTTTGATGTCTGTGATCAGTACATCCATTTCCCGTTCCCGCAGCACCGCGAGAGCTTCTTCCGCGCTCTCGCAGACGCTGACGGCGGAAAACAGCTTCGTATCTTCAACAACGGACCGGATGTACCGGGCCGCATAGGGCTCATCCTCTGCGATGAGTACCTGGTATCCGTTCATTTTTTATCTTCTCCCATCAATGCGCCGCGCAGAGAAATCAGGCAGCCGCCGGTTTCATCGTTGGAAATTTCGTAGCTGAACTGCCCGTGGAAAAACACATGCAGCCGAGCGATGGTGTTTTTCATGCCGATGCCGTCATAAACGTCGTTGATTCTGTCGTGGTCGTACTCGTTTTCAAAATAACGATCGATGGAGGTACGCAACCGTTCGATATCCTCCGGGGCGATTCCGCAGCCGTCATCGCTGATGGAAATGCGCCACTGGTCTTGGTCCACACGGGCCTGAATCAGAACGGTGATGACCTTGTGCTCCGGATTGAAGGCATGCTCAAAGATGTTTTCCACAAAGGGCTGCAGCGTAAAACGGGGAATCTGATAGGGATTGAGTTCCTCGTCGTAGTTTACCACATAGAAAATCTTATGTTCAAAGCGGATTTTCATCAGGTCCAGGTAGGTGTGAATGGTGTCGATTTCCTCCCGGAAGGTGGTCCGTTCCCGGTAATCGCGCAGGGAGTACCGGAGCAGCTTGGCCAGCATCTGGCAGGATTGGCAGATTTTCATCTCTCCGGCCTCCATACCCATGATGCCGATCATGTTCAGGGTGTTGTACATAAAATGGGGATTGATCTGATATTGCAGGAACCGGTAGCGCTGCTCCGCCTGCAGCGTCAGAAGCTCCATTTTTTCGTGCACCATGGTGTTCAGCCGCTCCCGCATTTCCAGATAGGCGTTGTGGAGGTAGAGAACCTCGTCGGAGGCGTTGCTGAGATCCAATTGGCGCGGCTGCTTCAGATTGTCCAGGGTTGTTTCCCGAATCGTGTCCGTCAAATTCAGCAGCGGTTGGGAAAACTGCTTGGAAAAGAAGACAATCCAGACGGCCGTCAACGCCAGCAGCAGGGCGGCTACCAGCAGCCCCGGCAGCATGTTGGACAGGAGCGACTGTGTCAGGAGATAGGAGGGATACAGCGCCGCAGTAAAAACGCCGGTCTCCTCTTCCTGCCATACGGAAACCATATACTGCTCTCCGTTTCCGGCAACGTACCGTTTTCCGCTTTTGTTCTGGAATTCCAGAGTGTCCTGACCGGACAGCCGCGGAAAGCCCTCGCTGCAATACAGCACCGCGCCGCTTTCCGAGAAGATACCAAATTCCGCGCCGTTTTCCGTCAAGGGCGAGAAGAGGTAATCCCGCTTCTCCACCGGCACCTGCACGATCAGGAAACCGATCCGCACTGTGGGCGCGGAGATGCTCCTGACCAGAGACAGCATGGGTCCGTCACCGTTCTGCATCTGGTTGTCGCCCAGATCCAGCAGTACAGCCGCGCCTCCAGCGTCGTCCGCCTCGTCCGGCCAGGTCAGGGCTGAGAATTCTTCCTCCGTGATGCACTGCAGTGCGTAGGAATTTCGGCCGATGGCGGTGTTGTAGTAGTAGCCGTTGGCGTCCAGATAGATGATCTCAAAGGTGTCCTGAAAATAGGCATAGTTGACCATGGAGCTGGCGACCTTGTTGTAATTCTCCGTCACGCTCTGCGGATCCGCAGAATTGTAGTACAGCTGCTTGATGGAGCTGAAAAAATCGGAACGGTTGAGCAGCTCCAGGGAAATAAAGGACATATTGGAAAACAGGTCGTTGACCTGCATGGTCAGCATTTTGACTTCGGCGTCAAATTCTGCCTGTAGATTTTTTCGGTTCGTGCCGCCGAAGATGCAGAAATAAACCAGAAGGAAGATCAGAATTGGGACCAGCGTAAACGCCAGACAGGATCGGAGCAGCTTGTGGGAAAAGCTGTTGTTTTTCTGTTTCAAGAACGAGCCCTCCATTTCCGTTTCAGGTTCTTTCATTATACCATAGTGCCTGCTGAACGGGGCGAAAATGCTCGGAAAGCATTGAAAACACTGGGA
>CAMEIU010000086.1 GCA_945918815.1 uncultured Clostridia bacterium | reverse complement strand
GTTTCCGCTGACACCTACATCCTGATGGGTGAGGATGCCACCGATTCCTGGGCCGATGGCAAGGTCAAGGCCGAGCTGGGCGACGATCCCGACAAGACCGGCGAATATACCTTCTCCTTCACCGTCAACAACCTGACCGGGACGGAAAAGGGCTATACCCTGTCTGCCAATCTGTTCACTCAGGAGCTGTTCGCCGATTATGATTATTATCTTGGCGGCTACCGCTACTATCTGGATACCTGGACGACACCGCTGGACTTTGAAGCTTCCTGGACCGTCAACGGCAAGCCCCTGGAGCTGAAGCTCGATAAAGAGCTGGCCCAGATGGACTTCAACGGCGACCATCAGGTTGACGGAGACGACTGCACCGCCCTGCTGGAGTATGTCACCGGCGAGCGGGATACGATCTATCACGAAGAACTGGCCGCGTCTCTGGACGGCAAGGCGGGCGTCTCTACCCGCGACGCCTATGTGTTCCTGGAGCGGATGAACCTTGGCTCCGTGACCGTGCCTGCCTACGGCTCCACCGAGGTGCAGGTGACCCTGACCTTGATGGAGGATCAGAAGGCGGATCTGGACTCCTATTATGAGAACGGCGCCTATGTGGAAGGCTATATCAATGTGACCGGCATTACCACGGAGGAAGGCGCGCTGGGCACCGTCCATTCCATCCCCATGCTGGCCTTCTACGGCAACTGGTCCGACGCCTCCATGTTCGAGCATGAGACGCTGCTGGACTATGAGTACGGCACCGCCAGCGTCTATCCCTACAGCTGGGACTATAACGGCGCGAATTTTGTGACCAACTTTGTGGGAATCAAGTATCCCGGCGGCCAGGAGGAGGCATTCCTGGGCAACCCCCTGGAGGGCCTGGAACTCCCCGACCAGAACGGCGATGGAGAACCCGAACCGCTGTGGGCGGACTCCTATCAGCCAGAGCGGAACGCCATCAACAGCGATACGGTTCTGACCAAGCTGTATTACACGCCCATCCGCAACGCCTATGCCGGCCTTGTGACCCTGCGCTACGACGGAGATACATACGGATATCAGATCAATAAGATCTACAGCGCGTACCTCAACGAGAACACCGGCGTTTGGGATAAGATGAACCAGAGCGCGTCGCTGGATTGGAGCGCGGAAGGTTTGGACGAAGACACCTATGTGGAAGTGGGCCTGACGCTGGCGCCGGAGTATTACGTCCAGGATGACGGCACCGTGAATTGGGACGCCCTGGGCAAGGGCACGAACCTGTCCTTCGGCTTCACCGTGGACAACACCGCGCCGATGGTAACTGGTGTCTCTATGATCGGTGCGAATGACGGTGAGACCGCTTCCCGGAACACCAGCTTCGTCATTGAAGCGCAGGATAACAACTATGTGGCCGGCGTGCTGATCTTCGGCCAGAACGGCCGAAAGTTGACCGACGGCCAGCTGCTGGATCAGACCGAGGCCGGCGATAAGGTCTCCGTAGAGTTCGAGCGGGGCGCAGAAGAGAACGTCTTCCTGGTCCAGGTCTGGGACTATGCGGGCAACGTGGGTACCTACCGTGTGTTCTTTAACATGAAGCCGACCGATGCTGTTGAAAGCGTCACCGTGACCCCGGAAACCCTGAAGCTGTACAAGGGCTCCAGCGCGTGGCTGGATGCCGAAGTACTGCCCATCAATGTATCTGACAGCAGCGTGACCTGGACTTCCAGCAACGAAGCTGTTGCCACCGTACGCGAAGACGGCCTGGTCAAGGCTGTGGGAGACGGCACCTGTGTGATTACCGCCACCTCCGTGCAGGATGAAGAATTCTCTGCTGTATGCACGGTGACGGTGGAATCCGTGAAGACTACCCTCTACGGCGCCCTGCAGGATGAAGACGGCGCACCCCTGCTGTTCACCTGGGATTTGGAGAATGACCGCACCTGGGACGCCTATGCGGATTTGGAGAACGACGTCTGCAGTGTGGCCTATGATATGCTGGGCGGTTATCTCTACCAGCATGATTCTAACGGCATGATGTATCAGATCGATCCGGACACCGGCAAGACCGTGGCTGAGTCTGAAGATATCGCTGCCGGCGGCGTGCCGATGATGGATATGGACTTTGCGTACTATACCTATCAGACACTGGAAACGCCGATGATGGTAGGCATCTATGAGAACTATATCCTGTTCTCTGAGTCACCGATGGCAAACGAGTTTGAGGCTGGGTATGACTGGACGAATTATTTCGAGTATACCAGTGCAAGCAAGTTCGTTGCTTTGACCTGGGGCGGCTATGCAGTGAATAATGGTACGGTCTATGATGTCATGTGCGCTCTGGACGACGCCGGATATCTATGGAAT
The DNA here is from genome assembly GCA_945918815.1 of uncultured Clostridia bacterium. Classification (GTDB taxonomy): domain Bacteria; phylum Bacillota; class Clostridia; order Oscillospirales; family Oscillospiraceae; genus Avoscillospira. The sequence goes on along the minus strand of CAMEIU010000086.1, from coordinate 6,804 downwards.
CTGTGGATTAACAGCAACACCGGCAAGCTCGAGCGTCTGGGCTTCGCTGCAACAGATCTGAAACTGTCCTTCCCGACCAATCAGGGCTATCAGTTCTGCTCCATGACCATGGAGGATCCGGATACCCTGTACCTGTCCTACTTCACCGGCACGACCAACGAGATCTATCAGTTGAAGTATGAAGAGACATACAACGAGGAGACAGATGAAACGACTGGACGCTATGTGTCTGCCTGCCTCGGCGATGTGGGCGACGGCGTGTGGCCGACGGCGCTGTTCTATGCGGATTCCAACGAGAGTGAGGAAACCGAAGGCGGCGAAGCGGATACCGTGGAGAGAGCTGCCAGAACCGGCGCAAATGCCGTCAGCCTGGATTCCGCAGTGGTCAAGGCAGAGAAGCTCCATGTTGACGCCGCGCTCCAGGCGCCCAAGGGCGGCCTGAATTCCACCGCTGTCCTCAGAGAAGAGGTCAGCACCCGTTCTGCCGGCGGTTACAATCCCTGGCAGAATACCGTCACCGTGAAGCTGACTGCCCAGGATGCCAACGGCAGAAGCGTGGCTTCCAACAACGGCGAGATGACCGTGTCCTATAACCCCGCCAGCCTGGAACTGGTGGAGGTGCAGTCCAACGCGGCCTACTCCTCTTATGTGGATGAGAACGGCGCTGTGACCTTCGCTTATGCCCAGCTGGAGGCCATTCCCGCCGGTGCGGCCGTGGCGACCCTGAAGTTCGCGGTCAAGGATCTGCCCGTCGGAACGATCCATGTGAACCATCTGCAAGTCAACGAGGATCTGCATGTGAATACCACCGAAGCCCTCTATCCCAGAGTGGATCTGAGCGGCGGCAACGGCGATATCACCCTGCCCATCCTGCCCGGTTTCGGCTCCGGCAGCTCTGCTTCCAAGCCCACCGAGGCCATGGACTTCACGGATGTGTCCAAGAGCGACCCGTTCTATGACGCGGTCAAGTATGTCTATGAAGAGGGCCTGATGAACGGCACCGGCAACGGCAAGTTCTCTCCCTACGGCACCCTGACCCGCGCCATGGTGGTCACCATCCTGTACCGCATCGAGGGCGAACCTGCCACCCGGTACAACGGCATGTTCCGTGACGTGGCCAATTACCAGTGGTATACCGACGCCGTGGAATGGGCTGCCAAGAACAACATTGTCACCGGCTACACCAGCGGCAAGTTCGGCCCCGAGGATCCCGTGACCCGTGAACAGCTGGCAGCGATCCTGTACCGCTACGCGTTGAGCAAGGGCTCCGTCCTGCCTGCGGGCAATAGCCTGACCGCCTATGCCGACGGCTCCAACGTGTCCTCCTACGCGGTTTCCGCCGTGAAGTGGGCCGTGGCCGAGGGCATCCTGGAGGCCCAGAGCGGCAAGCTCCAGCCCAGAGACGCGGCCAACCGCGCCCAGGTTGCCATTGCCGTGGCTGCCTTCCATCAGAAGTATGTAAAATAAACCATACCCCCAACGCCCTGGGCCCAAACAGCCCGGGGCGTTTCTATGTCCACCCCGAAAATTGGGGTTTGCCGATGTGCGTATGATGCTGGTGCAATGCATAGCACCTTCCCGCGCCCTACATGGGTTGTACAACACATCGTCATATCCCGATTTCCGATCAGGGTCTGGCTTCCAGAAAAATGCACAGCCGTACTTGTATCTTCTGGAAAAATATTATATAATTTAAATAACAGACGTGCCTCCTGCCTTGAAGGACGGCTGAATATACAGGGAGGGCAATATCTTATGAAACGAATCGGTATGCTGACCAGCGGCGGCGACTGCCAGGCGCTGAACGCCGCCATGCGCGGCGTTGCGAAAACACTGTTCAACGCGAAAGAGGATGTGGAGATCTACGGTTTCCTGGACGGTTACCAGGGCCTGATCTACGGACGCTTCCGCCTGCTGACCCCTGGAGATTTCTCCGGTATCCTGACCAAGGGCGGCACCTTCCTGGGAAGCAGCCGCACGCCTTTCAAAACCATCCGGGAGCCCGACGCCGACGGCCTGGACAAAGTGGCCGCCATGAAGCAGAATTACTATAAATTGCAGCTGGACTGCCTGGTGATTCTGGGCGGCAACGGCACCCACAAGACCGCCAACCTGCTGCGGGAAGAGGGCCTCAATGTCATCACCTTGCCCAAAACCATCGACAACGACCTCTGGGGTACCGACATGACCTTCGGCTTCCAGAGCGCCGTCAATGTGGCCACCGACGCCATTGACTGCATCCACACCACTGCTGCCTCCCATGGCCGCGTGTTCATCGTGGAGGTCATGGGCCATAAGGTGGGCTGGCTGACCCTCAACGCCGGTATGGCCGGCGGTGCGGATATCATCCTGATCCCCGAGATCCCCTATGACATTGACAAGGTGGTCAAGAAGATCAAGGAACGCCACGAACGGGGCAGCCGCTTCACCATCCTGGCTGTGGCCGAGGGTGCCATCTCCAAGGAGGACGCGGCCCTGTCCAAGAAGGATTACAAGAAAAAGATGGAGAACTACAAGTATCCCTCCGTCTCCTATGAAATCGCGGAGAAGCTGTCCAAGAAGAGCGGCTTCGACGTCCGCGTCACCGTGCCCGGCCACACCCAGCGCGGCGGCAGTCCCTGCCCCTATGACCGCGTGTTCGCCAGCCGCCTCGGCTCCAAGGCCGGCCAGATGATCCTGGACGGCGAGTTCGGCTACATGGTCGGCTACAAGAACCGGGAAATGGTCAAGGTCCCCCTGAAGGATGTGGCCGGTAAGCTGAAAATGGTGGACCCGGATTCCTCCATCGTCAAAGAGGCCAAGCTCCTGGGCATCAGCTTTGGCGACTGAGAAATTGTGAAGACTCATTCGTTGTAGTATGTAGATAAAACGTATGTCATTGCGAGCCAGGCGCGCACACTGGCGTGGCAATCCGTAACTCCAATCAGATGGGGACGGATTGCCGCGTCGCTGCGCTCCTCGCAATGACATACGTTATATATACTGCCAAAATGGTAAAGGGGGCGGTTCCGTGAACGAGGTGGAAATCATTCAACATCCGCTGATCGAGGGGCTGAGCTTGTTTTTTGATACATTGGACTACCGGACCCCCCATATGCATCAGGAGTGGGAGCTGGTCTGGGTCCTGGAGGGGGCGCTGTCGGTCCGCTGCGGGCAGATTCACTCCGTGGTGGAGCCGGGGGAGTTGGCCTTATTCAATCCGGGGCAGCCCCATGAGTTCCACAAGGTGGAGGACAGCTGCACCTTCCTCTGTCTCCAGGCGTCGCCCCGCAGCTTCCCGGGCATGGATCGGATGCTGGCGGAGAGCGCGGCCCTCCGTCCTTTCCTGTCGGAACAGGAGCTGGACCGGGTCCGGGGGACCCTGCTCTCCATGATGCAGGATTACCTGGAGCAGCCTGCTTGCTATGAGCTTTTGTGCATGGGGAAGGCCTGCCTGCTGCTCCACCTGCTGTTGACCCGCCTGCCATGCCACCGGATGACGGCGGCGGAGGCGGCGGAGGTGGACCGGCGGAACACCCGCCTGACCCGGCTCCTGGCGTTTGTGGATGAAAACTACATGCACAAAATCCGCCTTTCGGACTTCGCCGAACAGGAGGGCCGCTCCATGAGCTATCTGTCCCATTTTGTCAAGGAGACTCTGAACCAGAGCTTCCAGGAATATGTGAATACAGTCCGGTTCAACTGTGCCTGCAAGCTCATTGCGGCAGGGGACCGGAAAATGCTGGACGTGTGCCTGGAATCGGGCTTCTCCGATTACCGCTATTTTTCAAAGACCTTCCGCCAGCGGCTGAATATGACCCCGGAGGAATACAGCCGCCAGACCGGAACGCCGGCCCTGAACGCCGCCAAGGTCCACCACAGCCTCCACTCCCTGGAGCGGTTTTACTCGAGGGAGCAGAGCCTGGAACTGCTGAGAAGATTTGCGGGCAAGGCGGGGGCGATTTGAGCTTGTTTTTTTGATGGCCGTAGGGGCGACCCTTGCGGTCGCCCGATGGTATGTATGACGGGCGACCGCAAGGGTCGCCCCTACGGCGATGTCGGGTCAGCATAAATTTGCTGTTTTACACAAATTTCTGTTCGATAATATTAACATGGTGCCGAATTTTGAAAAACAGCTAATTTGTCTAATGAACGTGCGGATTCGTCAAAGACAATTTCCGCCGCTTGCGGTAAACTGAATACAAAAGAAAGGAAGTGCTTCCGATGCTGTATATTGGTATCGACCTGGGAACCTCCGCCACGAAATTCCTGCTGGTGGATGAAGCCGGCGAGGTCCGCAACACGGTCACAAAAGAATATCCCCTGTCCTTCCCCCAGCCGGGCTGGAGCGAGCAGGCTCCCGCCGATTGGTGGACCGCCTGCCTGGAGGGCATCCCGGAACTGCTCCGGGGCTTTGACCCGTCTGAGGTCTGCGGCATCGGCCTGGGTGGCCAGATGCACGGCCTGGTGGCATTGGACAAGGACGATCAGGTCCTGCGTCCCGCCATTTTGTGGAACGACGGCCGCACGGCCAAGCAGGTGGACTACCTCAACGAGACCATCGGCCGGGAGACCCTGAGCAAGTATACCGCCAACATCGCCTTTGCCGGTTTTACCGCTCCCAAGCTCCTGTGGATGCGGGAGAACGAGCCAGAGCTGTTCGCGAGGATCGAGAAGATCATGCTTCCCAAGGACTACATTGTCTATTGTCTCACCGGCGTTCACGCCACGGACTATTCCGATGCCTCCGGCATGCTGCTGCTGGATGTGGAGCATAAGTGCTGGAGCAAGGAGATGTGCGAGATCTGCGGCGTCCAGGAACATTGGCTGGCCAAGCTCCATGAGAGCTGGCAGGCGGTGGGCCCCCTGAAACCCGAGGCAGCCAAGGCCCTGGGCCTGCCGGAGAACGTTCCGGTCTGCGCCGGCGCCGGCGACAACGCCGCTGCGGCGGTCGGTACCGGCACCGTGGGCGCCGGCGGCTGCAACATCAGCCTGGGCACCTCCGGCACCATCTTCATCTCCTCCGACAAGTTCGGCGTGGACCCCAACAACGCCCTCCATGCCTTCGCCCATGCCGACGGCGGCTATCATCTCATGGGCTGCATGCTCTCCGCCGCCAGCTGCAACAAATGGTGGTGCGAGGACATTTTGAAGACTGACGACTATCCCGCCGAGCAGGCGGACATTACGCCGGAGAAGCTGGGCCGGAACCATGTGTTCTTCCTGCCCTATCTCATGGGCGAGCGGAGCCCCATCAACGACACCAACGCCCGCGGCGCATTTATCGGCATGACCATGGACACCAGCCGGGCCGACCTGGTCCAGGCGGTGCTGGAGGGCGTGTCCTTTGCCATCCGCGACAGCTTCGAGGTCGCCAAGTCCCTGGGCGTGTCCATTCCCCGGTCCAACATCTGCGGCGGCGGCAGCAAGTCTCCACTGTGGAAGACCATCCTGGCCAACGTCCTGGGTATCCCCCTGGACATCGTCAAGACCGAGCAGGGTCCCGGCTACGGCGCGGCCATTCTGGCCATGGTCTCCTGCGGCGACTATCCCACGGTGGAGGCTGCCTGTAAGGCTCTGGTGTCCGTCAAGGATACGGTGGAGCCGGACCCGGAGCTGACCGCCCGCTATGAGGCCCGCTACCAGCAGTTCCGCCAGATCTACCCCGCCTGCAAGAGCCTGTTCCCCAACCTGCTGTAAATGCGTCCGTAGGGGCGGCTATCAGCCGCCCGTATACAGGTTCCCGGATCGCGGGCGGCTGATAGCCGCCCCTACAACCTGGGAATACATGAAAGGAGTTCGCAATGATGGAAATTTTGAGTGTTAACAGTCCCGAGTTCCTGCCCTATGGCCGGGTCGTCGAGGGCTTTCCCGTAGGAGAAATTCTGGAGGCGCTGGCCCAGACGCCGCAGCCTGAGGGCGTGGGCTATGTGCCTTCCGATCCGCTGCTCCAGGAACTGCCCACTGCGGTGGAGGTCTCCGAGAGCCTCTACGGCGGCATGCCGGTCCAGATGGGCTGGTGCAACGGCCACAATACCAAGCTCAACTGCCTGGAATATCACCGGGACAGCGAGTTCAACCTGGGTACCGAGGACTTCATCCTGCTGCTGGCCCGGGAGGACGACATCGTGGACGGCGTCCTGGACACCAAGAAAGTCAAGGCCTTCCGCGCCCCCGCCGGAGCCATGGTGGAGGTCTACGCCACCACCCTGCACTATGCCCCCTGCCATGTGGATGCCGGCAAGGGCTTCCGCGTCCTGGTGGCCCTGCCCGAAGGCACCAACACCGCCCGGCCCCGGTTTGAGCCCAGAACGGAAGAGGACAAGCGGCTGTGGGCCTGCAACAAGTGGCTTCTGGCCCATCCCGAATCCAGCGAAGCTGCCCAGGGCGCCTATGTGGGCCTGCGCGGCGTGAACATCGATCTGAACGAACAGTAAAAATATTTCAGCAAAGGAGAAACGATCATCATGAACAACATTCCTGAAGTCAAGCTTGGCATCATTGCCGTCTCCCGTGACTGCTTCCCCATCGCTCTGTCCACCCAGCGGCGGAAGAACATCGTGGCCGCTTACCAGGGCGACCTGTACGAGTGCCCCATCACCGTGGAGAATGAGAAGGACATGCTCAAGGCTGTGTCCGATGTGCGGGAGGCCGGCTGCAACGCCCTGGTGGTGTTCCTGGGCAACTTCGGTCCTGAGACCCCCGAGACCCTCATCGCCAAGTATTTCCATGGCCCCGTCATGTTTGTGGCCGCTGCCGAGGGCGACGGCGACCTGATCAACGGCCGCGGCGACGCCTACTGCGGCGTGCTGAACTGCTCCTATA
>CAMEIU010000085.1 GCA_945918815.1 uncultured Clostridia bacterium | reverse complement strand
TGGGACTGGGCCGGACCGTGACCGAGGCCCTCTACAAGGGCCTGACGGCCTCCGGCGTGACCATCGGCGACTGCCAGCCGGGCCACAGCGTGGGCGCGCTGATCTCCGTGGACGACCACGATCTTCTGGAGGTGGTGGGCCTTGCCAAGAAGCTGGACGACCTGGGCATTCAGCTCTTCGCGCCGCCGGATACCAGCCGGGCCATCGAGAAGCTGGGCATCCGGGTCAACCATGTGAAATCCATCCGGGAGTCGGACCACATCTTCCGGGTGCTGGAGAGCGGGAAGATCGACTTCATCGTCTACACCGGCGACCTGCTGGTGTCCACCTACGACCATTTCCGCGCCCTGCACCGGCGGGCCATGCAGCTTTCCATTCCGTGCCTGACCTCCCTGGACACGGCCAACGCCCTGGCGGACATCATGGCCAGCCGTTTTACCCAGGAGAACACGGAGCTGGTGGACATCAACCACATGCGCAAGAGCCGCATGCAGCTGCGCTTTTACAAAATGGAGGGAACCGGCAGCGATTATATTCTCTTTGACAACCGGGACGGAATCATCACCTGCCCGGAGAGCATCTGCATCACGGCCTGCGACCGGCACCACGGCATCGGCGCAGACGGCATCGCCCTTCTGGAGCGGTCCGAGATCGCCGACGCCAAAATGCGGATCTACAACCGGGACGGCAGCCCCGGGGCCATCGGCGGCAACTGCATCCGCTGCGCGGCGAAGCTGCTCTATGACACGGGCATGGTGACCCGGAACGAGATCACCATGGAGACCCCCGCCGGCGTCAAGCGGCTGAAGCTGTATCTCACAAACGGGAAGGTCAGCTCCGTGAAGGTCAACATGGGCAGTCCCAGCCTGGACCCGAAGGCGGTGCCCTGTAACGTGGACGAGGAATCGGTGGTCTATTATCCGGTGACCATCGGCGGGGAGAGCTACAACATCACCTGCGTCAGCATGGGCAATCCCCACTGCGTGGTGTTCTGCGACGACGTGGGCAGCCTGGACCTGGAGAAGCTGGGCCCGCAGTTTGAAAACGCGCCCCTGTTCCCGGAGCGGACCAACACGGAATTCGTGCGGGTGGTCAACCAGAACACTTTGAAGATGCGCTGCTATGAGCGGGGCAACGGCGAGACCCTGGCCTGCGGCACCGGCGCCTGCGCCGCCGTGGCGGCGGCGGTGGAGAACGGGTACTGCCAAAAGGACACGGACGTGACGGTCCAGGTCCGCGGCGGCGACCTGGTGGTGCGCTACACGGACCAGGGCATCACCCTCACCGGCAACGCCAGATTGGTATACACCGGCGAAATGGAATACTGACCCCACCGAAACCAGTTGCCCTCCGCCGCCTTCTGGGATATAATAGAGAAAAGCGTAAAATGCCCGGGGATCAAACAATTGAGATCTGTAGAGCAAATTGACAATTGACAATGGACAATTATGGTGTCGCTTCGCGACGAATAAGAATTGACAGAAGTACGATCAAGCAACACCGTAGGGGCGGCCCCGTGTGGCCGCCCCCACGGATTTCTTCCTGGCGGGCAATCATTTCAATCATCCGCGAAGCGGATACCTCCATTGTCAATTGTCAATTATCAATTGTCAATTCATATAGACAAATCCCAATTTCCCGGTTTGTATTGTAAGCAGCAAAAACGCTTTGATTCTATGCTTCAGGAGGTAACGCCATGGAAAACATGCAGCAGTATCAGGTGACCGTCCAAGGGGCGGAATATGCCTATCCCACCGGAACCACCTTCGGGGACATCGCGGCGGCGTTTCAAAGTCAATATGCCCATGATATCCTGCTGGTCAACTGCGACGGAAAGCTCTGCGAGCTGCACAAGCAGCTGGAGCGGGACTGCACGCTGAAGCTGATCACGGCGGAGGAAAAGCCCGGGATGCAGACTTATGAGCGCAGCACGGTGCTCCTGCTGCTGAAGGCCTTTTACGATGTGGCGGGCGAGGCGCAGGTGGAGCGGGTCTGCGTGGAGTTCTCCATGAGCCACGGCCTGTTCGTCCGGGCCAAGGGCCGGTTCACCCTGGACCAGCCGTTCCTGGACCGGGTGGAGGCACGGATGCGGGAACTGGTTTCCCAGGCGGTGCCCATCGTCAAACAGACCATCCCCACCGACGCGGCGGTGACGCTGTTCCGGGAGCGGAAGCTCCTGGATAAATCCCAGCTTCTGAGCTTCCGCATCGGGTCCACGGTGAATCTCTACTCCATCGGGGACTTCTCCGACTATTTCTACGGCTATATGGCGCCCCATACGGGCTATCTCAAGTGGTTTGCCCTGGAGCTGTTTGAGGGCGGCTTCATTCTGCGGCTGCCGGACCAGAGCAATCCCAGCCAACTGGCGCCCTTCCAGCCGTCCTACAAGGTGTTCCGGGCATTGCGCGACGCGTCCCGGCGGTCCGAGGCCCTGGGCGTTTCCAACGTGGCCGAGATGAACACGGTCATCTCCCAGAGCGGGGCCACGGACCTGATTTTGGCCCATGAGGCCCTGATGGAAAAGAAAATCGGCGACATCGCCGAGGAAATCGCCGCCCGGAAGGGCGTCCGCTTCGTGATGATCGCCGGTCCCTCGTCCTCCGGCAAGACCACCTTCTCCCACCGGCTGTCCACCCAGCTGCGGGCCTACGGCCTGCGGCCCCACGCCATTGCCACGGACAACTATTTCAAAAACCGGGTCGATACGCCCCGGGATGCCAACGGCCAGTATGATTTTGAATGCCTGGGCGCCATGGACGTGGAGCAGTTCAACCGGGACATGATGCGCCTCCTTCAGGGTGAGACCGTGGAGCTTCCCCGGTTCAACTTCAAAACCGGCGTGCGGGAGTACAAGGGCGACTATCTGACCCTGGGCACCCAGGATGTGCTGGTCATCGAGGGCATCCACTGCCTCAACGAGCAGTTCACCTATGCCCTGCCCCAGGAGAGCAAGTACCGGATCTATATCAGCTGCCTCACCACCCTGAATGTGGACGATCACAACCGGATTCCCACCACCGACGCCCGGCTTCTGCGCCGCATCGAGCGGGACGCCAGAACACGGGGCTACAGCGCCCAGGCCACCATCCGCATGTGGCCGTCGGTGCGCAACGGGGAGGAAAACAACATCTTCCCATTCCAGGACAGCGCAGACGTGATTTTCAACTCGGCCCTGCTCTATGAGATCGCGGTCCTGAAGCCCTATGTGGAGCCGCTGCTCTTCGGCGTGCCCAGGGACAGCGAGGAATATGTGGAGGCCAAGCGGCTGCTGAAATTCCTCAGCTACTTCCTGCCCCTGCCCGCCGACGACGTGCCCAAAACGTCTCTCCTCCGCGAATTCATCGGCGGCGGATGCTATCAGGTATAACAGAAAGCCCGTCGTGCTTCCTCTCAGAGGGCACGACGGGTTATTGTTTATCGTTGCATCAAATCCTTTGGAGCAACTCCCCGGTAAAGCGGAAAATTGGGATTTGTTGATGTACAGCTTCCTGTAGGGCACGGCCACTGGACGTGCCGCTGTATGCAGCTGCATCCCGGAACCAACTGCCAAACGGCGCGTCGGGTCGCCGCGCCCTACAGGAAATCTGAGCAGCTAGATCTCTCTCCGTCCCTCCAGGGCGCGGAGCAGGGTCACTTCGTCGGCGTATTCCAGCTGGCTGCCCACGGGGATGCCGTAGGCCAACCGGGTGACCTTGACCTCCAGAGGCCGGAGCAGGCGGCTTAAGTACATGGCCGTGGCCTCGCCCTCGGTGTCGGGATTGGTGGCCATGATGACCTCCCGGACGCCGCCCTGTGCCACCCGGTCCAGCAGCTCCCGGATCCGCAGATCGTCGGGACCGACGTGGTTCAGGGGGGAGATGACGCCGTGGAGCACATGGTAGACCCCGTTGTACTCCCGGGATCGCTCCATGGCGATGACGTCCTTGGGCTCCGCCACCACGCAGATGAGGCCCTGATCCCGTTCTGGGTTGCCGCAGATGGGGCAGACCTCCTGGTCCGTCAGGTTCTGGCACACCTTGCAGGTGCGCACGGTCCGGCGGGCGTCCAGAATGGCCTGGGCGAATTCCTCCGCTTCCTCCTGGGGGAGGCTCAAAACGTGGAAGGCCAGCCGTTGGGCCGTCTTGCCGCCGATGCCCGGCAGCCGTGCGAATTGCTCTGTCAGCCGCTCCAGGGCGGCAGGAAAATAGCGCATATTACAGCAGGCCGCCCAGGTTCAGGCCGCCGGTCAGCTTGGACATGTTGGCCGTGGCGTCGGCCTCGGCCTTGCGCATGGCCTCGTTGACCGCCGCGATGACCATGTCCTGGAGCATCTCCACATCCTCCGGGTCCACAGCCTCCGGGTCGATGGACAGGCGCAGCAGCTCGTGCTTGCCGTTGACCGCCGCCGTGACCATGCCGCCGCCGGCCGTGGCCTCGTACTCCTTGGACTCCATTTCCTGCTGCATCTGCAGCATCTGCTGCTGCATCTTCTGGGCCTGCTTGACCATGTTCATGTTCATACCGCCCATGGGCATGCCGCCCCGATATCCGCCTTTTGCCATGATAAAAACTCCTTATTTCAATGTATTTTTGATTTTTCATGAAACCGGAAAACTGGAATTGAAGGGCAATGGACAATGTACAAATTCCAATTTCTCTGTGTGCTTATTTTTCCCGAATCGTCACAATGTCCTCATGCTGCTTTCCAAAGGCCAGCAGGTCCTGGAGGGGGTCTTTGCCGCCGGTCATGGGATTGGTCTTGCCTTTTAAGGTGCAGCGGACCTTCATGGGTTGGCCCAGCAGGGCCGACGCAATGCGAGTCGCGGGCTCCAGGACGGCCGGGGTGTCAATCTGCTTCAGCACAAACCCGGTGTCCGCCACCAGCGTCAGAATTCCCGCCGCCAGCTGCGGATTCACCGGACCGCCTACGGCGAAGAATCCCTTGTACCGGTTGGACAGCTCCGGCTTTACTCTTGCCACGAAATCCGCCCAGAAGCCCGAGGGCGCTTCCTCCACCCGCGGCACCGGCGGCGCTTCCTCGAACACCGGCGGCGCGTCGTCATCGTCGGGCATGGGGGGCCGGTCGTCGTCCTCCGGTTCCCGGCTTGCAGGAGCGGCGGTTCGCACCGTCACCTGGCCCGAGGCCAGCTGATCCTCCACCCGGCTGAGCCGTGCGTTGAGGCTTCTGGCGTCCAGATCCAGGCTGGGATCGCACAGCCGCAGAATGCACAATTCCGCGTCCACCCTTCGGTTGGCGCTTTTCACAAAGCCCGCCGCCGTCTCCTGGAGGACTGTGGTGATCCGCAGCAGCTCCGCCGGAGTGAACCGGTTCAAAAGGCCCAGGGCCTCCTGGTCCGTGGCCACGCCGGAGAGCATGGTCAGGCCGCTCTTGGGGGCGGTCTTCAAAATCAGCAGGTCCCGGCTCAATGCTGTCAGCTCGTCCAGCATGGCGGCGATGTCCTTGCCGCCGGCGTAGAGGCCGGAAAACAGCTCCAGGGCCGTTTTGGCGTCGTGATTGGCCACGGACTCCATGAGCTGGGCCGTGCGCTTCTCACCGGCCAGGCCCAGAGCGCCGTAGACCAGCTCCGCCGTTACGGCTCCCGAGGCTGCCGAGGCGCACTGGTCCAACAAACTGACGCCGTCCCGCAATGCGCCGTCGGCCAGACGGGCCAGCAGGCGGCAGGCCTCCGGCTCCAGGTCGATCTGCTCCTGATAGGCGATAAAGTTGAGCCGGGCGGCAATGTCCTCCTGGGTCAGCCGCCGGAAGGAGAACCGCTGGCACCGGGACAGAATGGTGGCCGGGACCTTGTGGAGCTCCGTGGTCGCCAGAATGAACATCAGATGGGGAGGCGGTTCCTCGATGATCTTTAAGAGGGCGTTGAAGGCTGCCATGGACAGCATGTGGACCTCGTCCACAATATAGACCCGCTTCCGCACCTCGGAAGGGGAGTAGATGGCGTCGTCTCTTAACGCGCGGACCTGATCCACGCCGTTGTTGGAGGCCGCGTCGATCTCCAGCACGTCCATGCAGCTGCCGGAATCGATGGCCCGGCAGGCGGCACAGCGGCCGCAGGGATTGCCGTCCTGTAAATCCAGACAGTTGACGGCCTTGGCCAGAATTTTGGCACAGGAGGTCTTGCCGGTGCCCCGGGTGCCGGTGAACAGATAGGCGTGGCTCAGCTTCCCGGTGCGGAGCTGGGTTTTCAGCGTCTCGGTGACCGGCTTCTGCCCCACCACATCGTCAAAGGTCTGGGGCCGGTATTTCCGATACAATGCCTGGTACATGGCGTCACCTCCTACATAGCCTTTCTATTATACACGAAATCTGGTAGAAAGAAAATAGAAATCTTTGAAAAATAGAACGCGCCCCCGTGCCACCCCTTGTAGGGGCACGAGGGTGCGTATCATATTTTTAGCCTTCTTCGCTGAGTTTTCTTCCCATGAGCACGCCCATGACGGAGGCCATCATCAGGCCGCGGGTCCAGCCGCTGGAGTCGCCCAGGCAGTGGAGGCCCCTGACGTTGGTGTTGAAGTCCTGGTCCATCTTCACCCGGTTGGAGTAGAATTTCAGCTCCGGGGAGTAGAGCAGGGTCTCATAGGAGGCAAAGCCGGGCACCACATGGTCCATGGCCTGGATGAAGTTGATGATGTTGACCATGGCCCGGTAGGGCATGGCGGCGGTGATATCACCGGCCACGGCGTCCGGCAGGGTGGGCCGGATGTTGGACTGGGCCAACTCCTTCTGCCACGTCCGCTTGCCGTCCAGAATGTCGCCGAACCGCTGGACCAGGATCTGGCCGTTGGCCAGCATGTTGGTCAGCTCGCCCACCTTCTGGGCGTAGGCGATGGGCTGGTTGAAGGGCACGGAGAAATTGTGGGAGCAGAGGATGGCCAGGTTGGTGTTGTTGGATTTCAGTTCCTTATAGGAGTGGCCGTTGACCACCGCCAGATCGTTGTCGTAGTTCTCCTGGCTGACGAAGCCGCCGGGATTCTGGCAGAAGGTGCGGACCTTGTTTTTGAAGGGCCGGGGATAGCCGATGAGCTTGGACTCATAGAGGACCTCGTTGACCTTCTCCATGACCTCGTTGCGGACCTCCACCCGGACGCCGATGTCCACGGTGCCGGGCTGGTGGGCGATGGAATAGGAGGCGCACAGCTGCTCCAGCCAGTCCGCGCCCCGGCGGCCCGTGGCGATGACCGTGTGGTTGGCGGTGATCTCCATGGAGTCCTTGCCGTTGGTGATGCGCACGCCCTTGCAGCAGTCGCCCTCGAGGATCAGATCGTCGCAGGAGTAGCCGAAGATCATCTCCACGCCGTGGTTCTGGAGATACTTCTCAATGGAGAGATACAGGTCCTGGGCCTTCTCGGTACCAAGGTGCCGGATGGGGCAGTCCACCAGCTTCAATCCCGCCTGAATGGCCCGCTTGCGGATCTCCTTCACTGCCTCCGTGTTGCCCAGGCCCTCCACATGCTCGTCGGCGCCGAATTCCAGGTAGATCTTGTCGGTATAGTTGATGGTCTCCTGGGCCAGGTCCTCGCCGATGAGGCTGGGCAGGTCGCCGCCGACCTCGTAGCTCAGTGACAGCTTGCCGTCGGAAAACGCGCCCGCGCCGGAGAAGCCCGTGGTGATATGGCAGTAGGGTTTGCAATTCATACATTTTTTCGTCTGGTTTTTGGGGCAGTGGCGTTTTTCCACCGGCTGGCCCTTTTCCACCAGGACAATTTTCTGCTTGCTGCCCTTTTTCAGCATCTCAATGGCCGTGAAAATTCCGGCCGGTCCCGCGCCCACGATCACCACGTCAGTTTGCATGTTCGTTCCTCCATCCGTAAAAATGCCCGCGAAGCCTTCAGCTCCCCGGGCAATACGATAACATATTTACCTGAACAATTATACCACGATCTCTGTTGCACGGCAAGGAAAAAGTGGATGTCGATTTCGGTTTGGCAGATTTGCATGATTTTTGCTGCGCACATTTGTGCGTTTCTCAGAAGCATTTCACACAATGCCGCTGCCCTCCGAGGAGGTACGGGGTGTTGGACGAACTTCTGCCGGCTTCACACTTCCAAGCCCGCTGTAGGGCGCGGCGACTCGACGCGCCGTAGGGCAGTTGGTTCCGAAAGGCAGCTGCCTGCATGCGGCACGTCCAGTGGCCGCGCCCTACAATGAAACGCAGGGCGGTAATCGGTACAATCGCCCCCTGATAAGGGGCATGAGGATCTTTTTACCGCATCAGGCCCACACAGTCGTAGTAGGGCTTGGATGCGATCAGTTCTTTATTGGCCTTGAAGGGATCGTGGGCCAGGGTGACCACGGCGTAGTCGCACCGGGCCATGGCGTCCTCGAGACTGTGGTTTTCAAAGCCTGCCACGTCGCCCTGCACAAAGGGCTCGCAGGCCAGAACCTCGTAGCCCCGTTCTCTCAGAATCTTCGCCAGCTCCACCGAGGGGCTCTCCCGGATGTCGTCGATATTGGGCTTGAAGCTCATGCCCAGCACGGCGATTTTGCAGCCGGGAATCACGTCCCTTTCGATCCGGTCCGCCACCCATTGGGGCTTGCCGTCGTTGACCAGGCGGGCCTGGTAGATCAAAGGCGTGATGTCCTCAAATTTCTCATGGATGAACCAGGGGTCCACGGCGATGCAGTGGCCGCCGACGCCGACGCCGGGGGTGTGGACGTTGACCCGGGGATGGCAGTTGGCCAGCTGAATCAGGTTGAACACGTCGATGCCCAGCCGGTCGCAGACCTTGCTCAGCTCGTTGGCGTAGGCAATGTTGATGTCCCGGAAGGTGTTCTCCACCAGCTTGCACATCTCCGCCGTCAGATCGTCGGTGACGCGGATGGTGCCCTTGGTGACCACGGGCTGGTAGATTTCCTTGGCATACTGGGCAGATTCGGGCCGGGTCGCGCCGACAATGCGGTCGTTCTCCCGTAATTCAATGAGCATCCGGCCGGGAATGATGCGCTCGGGGCAGTGGGCCGTCATGAATTCCTCGGGGGCCACGCCGCTGACCTCGGACACGATGCTCTCCACCAGACGGGTGGAGTAGGGGGGAGAGGTGGACTCCAGCACGCACAGGTTGCCGGGCCGCAGGACGCTGCCCACGCTGCGGGCGGCGGATTCCACAAAGCGCATGTCCGAGACCCGCTTGCCCTCCGGGGTGTCCCGGTGGGGGG
>CAMEIU010000084.1 GCA_945918815.1 uncultured Clostridia bacterium | reverse complement strand
GGTGCCTCTATTTTACACCATGTTGGAGGTTTACACAAATTTTGGGATGGTCTCTTTCAATCATTGTCCATTGTACATTATCAATTGTCCATTGCCTCCACCTTTTTTCCTGCATTGACTGGAAATATTCTTCTGAATGTGGTACTATATTCTAGTATGACTTATCAACCCTTCAGGAGGCTGACATATGAGCTATCTTTCCTCGATTTTTTTGGGCTTTATCCAGGGCGTGGCGGAGTTTTTGCCGATTTCCAGTTCGGGACACCTGGCGATTTTCCAGAATATCTTCGGCCTGATCTCCGGGGAGGCCGACGATCTGTTCTTCGATGTACTGCTGCATCTGGGCACCCTGGCTGCGGTGTTCGTGGCCTACTGGGGCGACATCAAGGCCCTGGTGCTGGAGTTCCTCACCATGCTTCACCTGCGCAAGCTGCCCGAGGGCAAGAAGCCGGACCGGCTCAGCCGCCGGATGATCGCCTTTATCATCATCGCCACCCTGCCGCTGGTCCTGGTGCTGCCCATCAAAGACAAGGTGGAGGGCCTCTATAACAATACCTTCTTCATCGGCTTCGCATTGCTGGTCACCGGCACGCTGCTGTTTGTGTCCGACCGCATGAACCACGGCAACAAGGACTTGAAGAGCGCCTCCATCCTGGATATTCTTCTGGTGGGCGTGGGTCAGGCCATCGCCGTGGTGCCGGGCCTGTCCCGTTCCGGGACCACCATCTCCGCCGGTCTGGCCCGGGGCTTTGACCGGGAGTTTGCCGTGCGGTTCTCCTTCCTGCTGTCCATTCCCGCCGTGCTGGGCGCCAACCTGCTGTCCCTCATCGACGCCATTCAGGCGGGAATCGACTGGTCCCTGCTGCCGGTGTATCTGGTGGGCGTGGTCTCCGCCGCCGTCTTCGGCTACCTTGCCATCCGGCTTTTGAAGTACATCTCCCAGAAGGGCAGCTTCGGCGGCTTTTCCTACTACTGCTGGGGCGCCGGCCTGGTGACCCTGGTGCTGTCGCTTATCAAATAAGCACGCTGCCGCCCAGTCGGGCTGATATCGGCAAAAATTGAAATTTGCCGGTGTATGGATCTGGCGCGGGAGCGCCCAAGGCTTCCCCTTGAGGGGAAGCTGTCACGCGCAGCGTGACTGATGAGGTGTGCGGTAAATGCTCTGTTTTGCAAGGACTACCGGCGAATTCGCCACGCTTTTCCACCTCATCCGGCGCTTCGCGCCACCTTCCCCTCAAGGGGAAGGCTTTAGCCTCCCGCAAGCCTGACAAATATTTGCGGGGGCCGCCCCTACAGTGTGTGCTGAGAACATAAAGGAGTTTTACCCATGGCTGAGAAAAAGAGAAGTTCGACCAGTTCGAAATCCTCGAAAACTGCCAAAACCACCCGTTCCAAATCATCCGCCTCCAGGACGGCCAAGAAAAAGCCCATCCGCCGGGAGGTGGGGGCCTTCGTCTGCCTGTTCCTGGCGGCCTTGAGCCTGCTGAGCCTGTTCAAAGTGGACGCGGTGTTCATCACCCTGGTCTCCAACCTGCTCCGGGGGCTTGTGGGCGCGGGTATGTACGTCATGCCCTTCGCCCTCCTGCTGGATTTCTTCATTCTGCTGTTCCACGACGGCCGCCCGGTGCGGCTGCGGGTCTTCTGCACCTTCGCCGTGGCCCTGTGCGTGGGCATGCTGCACCATCTGTTCTCGGACAGCGCGTGGATCAACTGGGAGTTCAAAATGGTGGCCGATCTGTGGTCCACGGGCATCGAGGGAACCTCCGGCGGCGTCGTCGCCGGGTTCCTGGCCATGTTCCTGGAGCTGATCATCAGCAAAATCGGCGCGGTGATTTTGTCCATTCTGCTGCTGGTCCTGAGCCTTTTGACCAGCTTCAACATGACCGTCGCCAGCCTCTACCGGGCCATCCGGAACCGGCCCCGTCGGGCGGAATATGAGCCGCCGGTCCGGGAGCACGCCGATCCGGCGGAGGTCCTGGTGAACCATGTGGCCCAGAAGCAGATTGAGCGGGTGGAGCGGAAGCGGTCCTCCATTTCGGAGTACGATCTTCCCGTGGACGAGCCGCCGAAGCTGCGTAAGGCCAAGGAGCCTGCCAAAAAGGAAAAAGCCCCGGCGAAAAAGCCGGAGCCGGAGAAGCAGCCGGAGCCGGAGGTCCAGGCGGAGGAAAAGCGGGACCTGTTCCTGGAGAGCCTGGACGTGCCGCCGCTGGTGATCAAGAAGCCGGAGCCGCAGCCGGAGCCGGAGCTGCCGCCGGAGCCTGCACCCCTGCCGCCGAAGCAGGAATCGGAGAAGAAGAGCCGCTTCGACGCGGCGGCCGCCGAGACCATGCAGCCCGTGGAGCCCATGCCCCTGCCGCTGCTGGAGGTGGAGGAGACCCAGAAGGTCAAGAAAGGGGAGGCCCAGCTGGAGGCGGCCAAGATCGCCTCGGAGATCGCCCAGGCGGAGCCGAAGCCGCCGGTCTACGCCTTCCCGCCGGTGAAGCTTCTGAAAACCGGAGACGGTACCACCGTGGACGGCACCGAGGAAATGCAGATCAACGCCGAGCGGCTCAACGACACGCTGGTCAGCTTCGGCATCGACGCCCATATCATCAACGTCATCCGCGGTCCCTCCGTCACCCGCTACGAGCTGGAGCTGGACCGGGGCGTGAAGCTCAGTAAGATCACCAACCTGGCCGACGATATCGCCCTGGCCCTGGGCGCCACCGGCGTGCGCATTTCGGCCATTCCCGACAAGATTTCCGTGGTGGGCATCGAGGTCCCCAACAAGCTGGTGTCCACGGTCCATATTCACGACGTCATCGATTCACTCGAATTCCATAAGAGCAAGTCCCGCATCTCCTTCGCCGTGGGCAAGGACATCAGCGGCAAGTGCATCATCGGCGACATTGCCAAGCTGCCCCACATGCTCATCGCCGGTACCACCGGCTCCGGCAAGTCCGTGTGCATGAACAGCCTGATCATCTCTCTGCTCTACAAGGCCAAGCCGGAGGAGGTCCGCCTGATCATGGTGGACCCAAAGATGGTGGAGCTTGGCGTCTACAACGGCATTCCCCATCTGCTCATTCCCGTGGTCACGGACCCGAAGAAGGCCGCGGGGGCTTTGCAGTGGGCCGTGACGGAAATGATGAAGCGGTACCGGCTCATGGCCGACGCGGGGGTCCGGGATCTGGATTCCTACAACAAGACCTGCGCCATGGCCGAGGACCGGCAGCCGCTGCCTCAGATCGTGGTGGTCATCGACGAGCTGGCCGATTTGATGCTGGTGGCGGCCAAAGAAGTGGAAGAGGCCATCTGCCGGGTGGCCCAGATGGGCCGTGCCTCCGGCATCCACCTGGTCATCGCCACCCAGCGTCCCTCGGCGGACGTGATCACCGGCCTCATGAAGGCCAACATTCCGTCGAGAATCGCCTTCGCCGTGGCCTCCGCCATGGAGTCCCGCATCATTCTGGACACCGCCGGCGCGGAGAAGCTGGTGGGCAAGGGCGACATGCTCTACGCCCCTCTGGGCCAGGGCAAGCCGAAACGGGTCCAGGGCTGCTTCATCACCGACGACGAGGTACAGCACGCGGCGGACTTCATCAAGAAGAACGCCGCCGCCGACTATGACGACAAGGTCATGGCCGAGATCAACCAGAAGGCCGAGCAGAGCGGCAAGGGCGGCGGCAGCGCGGCCGCAGCCGCCGCGCCGGAGCCGGACAGCGAAGGCGACGAGCTGCTGCCCGCCGCTGTGGACGTGATTCTGGAAACCGGACAGGCCTCCGTCTCCATGCTCCAGCGCAGATTGAAACTGGGCTACGCCCGGGCCGCCCGGATCGTGGACGAGATGGAAGAAAAAGGCATCGTCGGCCCCTTCGAAGGCTCCAAGCCCAGGCAGCTGCTGATCACCAAGGAGCAATGGCAGCAGATGCAGGGCATCCCGCCGGAGACCCCCATCGAGGACAACCCGCCGGTGGAGGAGGAGATTCCGTAGTTATAATTGACAATTGACAATGGACAATTGACAATGATGGTGTTGCTTCGCAACGATTTGAAAGGAACGGAAGCATGACCGGACAACGCC
The DNA here is from genome assembly GCA_945918815.1 of uncultured Clostridia bacterium. Classification (GTDB taxonomy): domain Bacteria; phylum Bacillota; class Clostridia; order Oscillospirales; family Oscillospiraceae; genus Avoscillospira. The sequence goes on along the minus strand of CAMEIU010000084.1, from coordinate 5,093 downwards.
GTAGGGGCGACCCTTGCGGACGCCCGATGGTATTGCACCAGGCCCTTGTGCCCCCACGGATCACCTGAAAACGGGCGTTTCTTATCATTTTCCGAAGGAAAATACCTTCATTGTCAATTTTCAATTCTCAATTGTCAATTGAGAAAGATATATCTTTTTTCAAAATTTGTGATACAATGGCCTGCAAAACATACGCAAGGCAGCGGCTTCATCCTGGAACGGATGAACAAACAACATGTGCAGACCGGCTTTCCACGGCGGCTTTTATGGAAGGATGATCGAAATTTGCACAAGGGAGCCTGGGCGCTCCCGCGCCGGCGCATCATCCATGAAACCCGTTTGCAAAGCCGTTCAGCAAAATATTGCGCCACATCCCGAAGCGCGGGAGCGGCAGCAGGAGGTATTTCCAATGAAAGAGCATGAAACCAATTCTTTGAAAAAGACCAAGGCCCTGGTGGGCATGGCCATTTTCACCGCCCTGGTGGTGGTCTTGCAGCTGCTGGCAGGCAGCATCAAGATCGGCCCCTTCTCCCCGTCGCTGGTACTGATTCCCATCGTCATCGGCGCGGCGGCCTACGGCGCGGCCACCGGCGCGTGGCTGGGTCTGGTGTTCGGCGTCGTGGTCTTGATCGGCTGCATCACCGGCTCCGACGTGGGCGGCAACATGATGTGGAACTTCAATCCGCTGATGACCGCTTTGATCTGCATCATCAAGGGCACGGCGGCCGGTTATCTGGCTGGTCTGGTGTTCCGGGCTTTGGAGAAGAAGAACCAGATCGCGGCCACGGTCACAGCGGCGGTTGTCTGCCCGGTGGTCAACACGGGCATCTTCTGCCTGGGCGCGGCGGCGGCCTTCCGTCCGCTGCTGGAGCAGTGGGCCAATGGCGCGTCCCTGGTGACCTATATCTTCTTCGGCCTCGTGGGCCTGAACTTCCTCATTGAGCTGGGCATCAACGTGGTCCTGAGCCCCATCGTGGTGCGGATTCTCAAGATCCGGAAGATCGCGTAAATCAGAAATATGTTAGGCTTCGTAAGCACTTGGATTTTATGACAGGGTTCGATCCCACACTGTCATTGCGAGGAGCGAAGCGACGCGGCAATCCGTATCCCAAACGTAGCAAATTTTTGAACGTTTCTGAAAAATCGGCCAGTACAAAGGGGAACGGATTGCCACACCAGTCTGCGGACTGGTTCGCAATGACATGCAAGGAAGAGGGCTGGGTGCGGGGCAAGAGAGGCCACCCTGGGGTGCGCCAGTCTGCGGACTGGCTCGCAATGACAGCGTTGAAACAGATGGTCAAAATCATAAAAGCGGCATGCCCCTACAGGAGGTGCGAGGGACTTTTCTTTTTGTCACAATCAACAGTGGAAAAATATTTCAGTACACGTTATAATAAATTGAATTTTTCTGGAATTACCAAGCAGGAGGAATATCCATGCCAACCAATACCTATGAAAGCCCGCTGTCCAGCCGCTATGCCAGTCAGGAGATGCTCTACACCTTCTCTCCCGACAAGAAGTTCACCACCTGGCGGCGGCTGTGGATCGCTTTGGCCCGGGCCGAGATGCAGCTGGGCCTGCCCATCACCCAGGCGCAGATCGACGAGCTGGAAGCCCACAAGGACGAGATTGACTATGAAGCCGCCGCCCGCTATGAAAAGCAGCTGCGCCACGACGTCATGGCCCATATCCATGCCTACGGTGACCAGTGCCCCAACGCCATGCCCATCATCCATCTGGGCGCCACCAGCTGCTATGTGGGCGACAACACCGACGTGATCCTCATGCGGGAGGGCTTGGTGATCCTCCGCAAGAAGCTGGTGAACCTGATCGACCGGCTGTCCCGGTTCGCCGGCCAGTATAAAGCCCTGCCCACCCTGGGCTTCACCCACTTCCAGCCGGCCCAGCTGACCACCGTGGGCAAGCGGGCCACCCTCTGGACCAACGAGCTGGTCATGGACCTGGAGGAGCTGGACCACCGCATTGAGAGCCTCCAGTTCCGGGGCGTCAAGGGCACCACCGGCACCCAGGCCAGCTTCCTGGAGCTCTTCGGCGGCGACCATGAGAAGGTCCGCCAGCTGGAGACGTTGGTTGCCAGGGAGATGGGCTTTGAGAAGGTTGTGCCGGTCTGCGGCCAGACCTACTCCCGGAAGATGGACGCCAACGTCCTGGCCACCCTGTCCGGCATCGCCCAGTCCGCGGGCAAGTTTGCCACGGACCTGCGGCTTCTGTCCCACCTGAAGGAGGTGGAGGAGCCCTTCCAGGAGAAGCAGATCGGTTCCTCGGCCATGCCCTACAAGCGCAACCCCATGCGCTGCGAGCGCATCTGCTCCCTGGCCCGCTACGTCATCACCGACGCGCTGAATCCGGCCTTCACCGCCTACAACCAGTGGTTCGAGCGGACCCTGGACGATTCCGCCAACAAGCGGATCTCCATCCCCGAGGCCTTCCTGGCCGTGGACGCCATTCTCCAGATCTACCTGAACGTCACCGACGGCCTGAAGGTCTATCCGAAGGTCATTGAAAAGCGTCTCCGGGAGGAGCTGCCCTTCATGGCCACGGAGAACATCATGATGGACGCCGTCAAGCGCGGCGGCGACCGGCAGGCCCTCCATGAGCGCATCCGGGTCCACTCCGTGGCCGCCGGAAAGGTGGTCAAGGAGGAGGGCGGCGCCAACGATCTCATCGACCGCATCGCCGCCGACCCCATGTTCGGCCTGACCAAGGACGAGATTCTGGCCCACATGGATCCCGCCGCCTACATCGGCCGCTGCCCGGAGCAGGTGACCGAGTTCATTCAGCAGGTCGTCGATCCCATCCGCGCCCGGTATGCGGATCTGCTCACCGACGAGCAGCCCGAGCTGGCGGTGTAAAAATTGAACCCATAGCAGTTTGTACAACGCATGTCATTGCGAAAAAACCTCCCTGTAGGGCGCGGCGACCCGACGCGCCGTTGGGCAGTTGGTCACAGGACGCAGCTGCCTGCCAGCGGCACGTCCAGTGGCCGTGCCCTACAGAAGGCTTTTTCACAGCCTGACATGCGTTTTGCCTGTTTTGCCAAGGATACATCGCTTCTGTTGAAATTCCACAGGATTGTCATTGACAGGCTTGTGGAAATGTCGTACAATAACAGGAGAATCAACATAATCACGAATACTGACAGAGACGTGTCTGAATTTCAGAAAGGATGACTGATACCATGAAAACGAAAGCTGTACGTATCCATGGCAAGATGGACCTCCGCCTGGAGGAAATCGAACTGCCGGAGGTTGGACCGGACGACGTTCAGGTCAAAATCATTTCCGACAGTATCTGCATGAGCTCCTACAAGGCCGCCGTGGAGGGCGCGGAGCATAAGCGTGTTCCCAACGACGTGGCCGAGCATCCCACCATCGTGGGCCACGAGTTCTGCGGCGTCATCGAGGCCGTGGGCGAGAACTGGAAGGACAAGTATAAGCCCGGCGACGGCTTCGCCATTCAGCCTGCTCACTTCTACAAGGGCTCCCAGATGGCTCCCGGCTACTCCTACCAGTACTGCGGCGGCGACAGCCAGTATGCAAACATCCCCATCGAGACCCTGCTGACCGACAACCTGCTGCACTATGACTCCGATACGTACTTCTACGGCTCCCTGTCCGAGCCCATGAGCTGCATCATTGGCACCTTCCACGCCATGTACCACACCAAGGCCGGCTCCTACGAGCACGACATGGGCATCGTGGAGGGCGGCAAGATGGCTCTGCTGGCCTCCGTGGGTCCCATGGGCCTCGGCGCCATTGACTACGCCCTGCACTGCGACCGCCGTCCCGGCCTGCTGGTGGTCACCGACATCGACGACGAGCGCCTGGCCCGGGCCGCTTCCATCTACACCGTGGAGCATGCCAAGGAGATGGGCGTGGAGCTGCACTATGTGAACACCGCCAAGGTGGACGATCCGGTCAAGACCCTGCGGGACTTCACCGGCGGCACCGGCTACAACGACGTCATCTGCTTCGCCCCCGTCAAGTCCGTGGTGGAGCAGGCCGACGGCATCCTGGGCTATGACGGCTGCCTGAACTTCTTCGCAGGCCCCACCAACACCCAGTTCAAGGCTGAGTTCAACTTCTACAACGTCCACTATCTCTACACCCATGTGGTGGGCACCTCCGGCGGCAACACCAACGACATGAAGGAAGCCATCGCCATGATGACCAGCGGCAAGATCAACCCCGCTGCCATGGTTACCCACATCGGCGGCCTCAACGCCGTGGTGGACACCACCCTGAACCTGCCCAACATCCGCGGCGGCAAGAAGCTGATCTACACCCAGATCGACCTGCCCCTGACGGCCATCGCCGACTTCGCCAAGCTGGGCGAAACCGACCCCATGTTCAAGGAGCTGGCCGAAATCACCGACCGCCACAACGGCCTCTGGAGCGCCGAAGCCGAGAAGTACCTGCTCTCCTGCAAGGGCTGAGAATCAATGGACAATGGATAATTGCTGTGCTGCTTCGCGGCGATTGCATGGATGGAAGCACGACCGCAAGGGTCGCCCCTACGGATCGCCTGAAACGGGCAATTATCAATTCAAAAAGAATTCTATTTTAGGAGTGAAATATCTATGGCACAAGGCGTATTGATGCCCAAAGAGGGCATTACCGTCGAATCCTGTATCATCGGCGAATGGCAGAAAAATGTCGGCGATCCGGTCAATGTGGGCGACGTGCTGTTCACCTACGAGACCGACAAGGCCGAGTTTGAATGCACCTCCACCGCCGCCGGTACGCTGCTGGAAAAATTCTATGAGGACGGCGACGAGGTGCCCTGCCTGGTCAATGTCTGCGCCATCGGCCAGCCCGGCGAGGATGTGTCCGCCCTGAAGGGCGCAGGCGCTGCCGAAGCCGCTCCCGCCGCCGAGGCCGCCCCCGCTGCTGCGGCGCCTGCTGCCGCCGCCCCCGCCGCCTCCGGCAATGTGGCCCAGGGCGTGGTCATGCCCAAGGAAGGCATCACCGTGGAGTCCTGCATCATCGGCGAGTGGCAGAAGAACGTGGGCGACGCCGTCAATGTGGGCGACGTGCTGTTCACCTACGAGACCGACAAGGCCGAGTTTGAAT
>CAMEIU010000083.1 GCA_945918815.1 uncultured Clostridia bacterium | reverse complement strand
AGGAGTCCTTCAGCACCAGGCAGACCGGGCCCTCCGCAGCGGTCTCGATGACCGTCACCGGATGGTCGCCGCCGACGAAGCAGAGGTATTTGTTGCTCTGGGATTCCTCCAGGCTCTGATAGACCACGCTGACCGGGTAGCCGGTGGAGTTCTCCAGATCCGCGTCGGCGTAGTACTTGGCGTGGGTCTCCACCAGGGGCAGATAGTAGGTCAGGGTGTCGGGATTCTCCTGGAGGACCGCGCTCTGGGGATAGGCGGAGGTGGCGGTGTACATGGAGCCGACGAAGTTCCCATAGATGCCGGTTGTAAAGTCCGCCAGGGAAACCACATCCAGATCCATGGCCTGGCAGAAGGCCGTGTAGGCGTAGTAGGCGCCCAGGGCTGTCCAATGGTGGTCCGTACGGAAATAGATGTATTCGTCCCTATGGGCCGCCAGGGCGTCATAGGCGTTGACCGTGACGATGTCCGGATCCATGGCCCCATAGCACAATTGAATCATGGCCTCCTGGTCATGGTCCGCCGTGGCAAAATCCGACGGGGCGTAAAATTCGCTGGAATTGGGCGTCAGGAGGGAGATCACCTGCACGTCATCGCCCAGGACCTGGTGGAGCTGATTCACGGCTCCGGCGTAGCGGAGGATGATGTCGTTGGAGGCCGTAGGAATGTCCATGGCCCGGTCGCCGGTGATGATGATGTTGCCGCCTCCGGCGGAGGTGTAATCCTCATCCTCCGGTTCCGGCTCCGGCTGGGGCTGGGGCTCCGGTTCCGGCTCCGGCTCCGTTACGCTGACCGGAACCTCCTCCGGGTCCTGGGGCTCCTGGGCCGGAACCTCCGGCGTCTCCGGGACCTCCGGCACGTCGTCGGGGTGCTTCAATGCCTCGCCGCCGTGCTCCGCGCCGCCCTGATAGTCCAGCACCAGCAGGTTCTCCTGGCTGGAGCCGGAATAATAATAGAACTGATTGAGCTGCTTGTTGAGCTTCAAAAGGGTGTCCCGGCCGGGGAAGGTGTCGGAATAGTAGGTCTCCAGCTGGGAAATATAGCTGCCGTCCAGCAGAGACGCCCAGGTGAAGGCCGGTTTCTCCGACAGCCGCCGGTTTTCCAGCTTCGATTCCGTGGCGTCCACATCCACCAGGGACCAGATTCCCACCCCCAGCATCACCGAGAGCAGGATGGCCAGCAGAACTGTATAGAGCTTTTTCACGTCGCCAGCCTCCCCCTTAGAATCGATAGTACAAAAACGCGCTGAACCCGCTGCCCACCAGGGAAACGGTGGACAGGGCCAGAAGGGCCGCGCAGTAGACGAAGCACACGATCACATAGGTCTTCTGCTTCCAGCCGCCCTGATCCTCTCCGGCGCAGAGCATGCCGAACCAGTCGCCGATGACCCGGGGCAGCGGCGACGCGCCCAGGATGCACACCAGCAGCAGCGGCAGATTGTTGACCAGCATGATGCGGACCTGGCCGCTGATCAGGCCGCCGCCCGCCATGCCGAACATGGCCTGAAACGCCTGGCCCAGGCGGCCGAAATCCGTGAAGTAGAAGATGGTCCAGCCGACGACCACCAGGATCATGGTGACCAGCTGCCGCAGAAGCTTGGGCGTGTTCCGCACATGGGGCAGCAGCGGCTTTTCGATGGCCAGCAGCACAAAGAAGTACAGGCCCCACAGCAGGAAGTTCCAGCTGGCGCCGTGCCACAATCCCGTCAATGCCCAGGTGACCAGCAGGTTCAGCCAGCGGTGCCGCCGGTTGCCGCCCAAGGGGATGTACACATAGTCCCGGAAGAAGGAGCCCAGGGAGATATGCCACCGCCGCCAGAACTCGGTGATGGACTTGGACATATAGGGCAGATTGAAGTTCTCGTTATACTTGAAGCCGAACATGCGGCCCAGGCCGATGGCCATGTCGGAGTAGCCGGAGAAATCGAAATAGATCTGGAAGGCAAACATCAGGACGCCCAGCCAGGTGCCCACGGTGGTGGCGGAGGCCAGAGAGCCGTCCAGCAGCTGGGCACAGACGCCGTAGGCGTAGTCGGCGATGAGGATCTTCTTGCCCAGGCCTGTGCAGAACCGCAGCAGGCCGTAGAACACGTCCTCCCGGGAGGAATGGCGTTCCTCCAGCTGGGCCTCGATGTCGGCGTAGCGGACGATGGGTCCGGCAATCAGCTGCGGGAACAGGGAGATGTACAGCAGGAACCTGAGCCAGGACCGCTGGACCTTCACCTGGCCGCGGTAGACGTCCACCACATAGGACAGGGCCTGAAACGTATAGAAGGAAATGCCGATGGGCAGGGAGATCTGCGGCACGGGGACCCCCAGGCCGGTCAGTTGGTTGAAGGTCTCCACAAAAAGCCCGGCGTATTTGAACACCGCCAGAGCCGCCAGATTCACCGCCACGGACAACGCCAGCAGCCACCGCTTTCCCTTGGACCGCCCTTCCCAGCGGCCCATCCAGCGGCCCATGCCGTAGTTGAAGGAAGCCGAGGCGATCAAGAGCAGCACATAGACCGGCTCTCCCCAGGCATAAAAGGCCAGGCTGAACAGAACCAATACCACATTCCTGGCCTTGGTCCCCCGGACGCAGCAATAGACCGCCAGACAGATTGGCAGAAACAGAAAGAGAAAAATCAGGCTGGAAAATACCATAGCGTCAAAACCCCAGAGCAAAAATCATTTACATAATTTTTTCCTTTATAATCTATCAGACTCTTCCCGCTTTTGCAAGGGCTTTTTCGAGTTGAATCGACATTGATTTCGTTTTGTATGAAATCTGTAAACTTTTCCATGGAATATATGACAATTTCGTTACAAATATGATAGATTTGGATACAGAACAGCCGGTCTGCCAAATTCCGGCGCGGCTGGATTTAATTAACATAACATTTTTCTCCTGCCGCTTCGTTTTCTCCGCCGCTCTTGCAATCCCAAAAAGCCCATGCTATAATTATGTTGATTTGTGTGGTTTTTCAATCTTCCAGTCAAAGGGAGTGTCAACATGCTTGCAATCGAACGAAAGAATGAGATCCTGAACAAGCTGCGGGCGGAGCAGCGGGTCCTGGTCAGCGAGCTGGCCGCCCATTACGGCGTCACGGAGGAGACCATCCGCCGGGACCTGGACAAGCTGGAGAAGGAGGGCTACGCCACCAAGACCTACGGCGGCGCCATCTGGGGCAACAGCACCAAGACCGACCTGAGCTACACCATCCGCAACAAGACCAACGTGGACGCCAAAACCGCCATCGCCGAGATTGTCCAATCCATGGTGGAGGACGGCGACCACCTGATGCTGGACGACAGCTCCACCGCTCTGTATATCGCCAAGCATCTGAAGGACAAAAAGAATCTGACCATCATCACCAACTCCGTGGAGATCGTCATGGAGCTGGCCAACCTGGAGGGCTGGACCATCCTGTCCACCGGCGGCCGCCTCCGGCCGGACTCCCTGGCCCTGGTGGGCCACCAGGTGCCGGAGATGCTCTCCAAGTACCATGTGGACAAGGCCATCCTCTCCTGCAAGGGCATCGACCCGGCGGCCGGGATCACGGATTCCGCCGAATCCCACGCCCTGGCCAAGCAGGCCATGATCCGCGCCGCCCGGCAGACCATTCTGGCATTGGACAGCAGCAAATTTGACAAGGTCTCCTTTGTGGAGATCGCCCCCCTGCAAAACGTCCAGGCCGTGGTCACCAACGCCAGGCCCGATGAGGAATGGATGAAGCGGTTCCAAGAGCTGCATCTGCCCTGCTATTATCCGGAATGAGATTTTTGCCTATCCAGCCGTCATGCATACCATGACGCAGCCGCGGCATGCAGAAAGCCAACGCCTCCCTTTACACAAGGGAGCCTGGGGCGCTCCCGCGCCAGTGGCACAGAACAAAAAGTCAGCGCGCTTTTTAGCACTCTCTTATCGAGAGTGCTAAAATTCACAGACTATTCATAAAATATCCTGGAATTGTTCATATTGTGGGCGTATAACATAATCAAAAGAAAGAAACAAGAGCGGCCCCCACTGAGGGCCGCGGAACCGAATTTCAGGAGGTAATTTTTATGTATAGTCTGACCACTTATAACCGTAACCACAACAACGATCTGTTCAATCCCTTCCGTGCGCTGGACGAGATGGAGCGCGACTTCTTCCGCAGCGACGCCCTGGCCGCCATGAAGACCGATATCCGCGACGCCGGCAATTCCTTCATTCTGGAGGCGGACCTGCCCGGCTTCAAGAAAGAGGACATCCACGTGGACCTGGACGACCAGTCCCTGACCATCCACGCCGAGCGTCACTCCGCCACCGAGGACAAGAAGGACAACTACCTGAAGAGTGAGCGGACCTTCGGCTCCTTCACCCGGAGCTTCAGCACCGAGGGCATCGACACCAGCAACATCCGCGCCTCTTATGAGAACGGCGTCCTGACCCTGGAGCTGCCCAAGCAGGCCCCCAAGGTAGAAACCACCCGCCGTCTGGAAATCCAGTAAACAGCATCGTTCCCCCACCCGCATTTGCGGATGGGGGAATTTTTTGCATACACAGCCCCTTCGTAGGGCGCGGCGACCCGACGCGCCGTTGGGCAGTTCATTTTGGGATGCAGCTTCCAGCATACGGCACGTCCAGTGGCCGTGCCCTACAATGGGACGCAGTGCGTAAAAGTGGAGCTGCTACTAAAACCGGGTCTGGATTGCCTGTTCGCCTTCCGTCAAAATCCGGTCCGTGTTTTCTCCCAGGGCCTGTTTTAATAATGCATATTCCTGTTCCACGGCTGCCCCATGGCAGACTGCGTAGGCGCCGGCGTCGGTGCCCAGGGCGATTTTGGCTCCCAGTTTCGCCGCCCGGGCCACGTTGTTCTGCTGCAACTCCAGCAGCGGCTCCAGTACCTGATCCGGGAAGCGGCCCAGGCCCCGGAGGTTGCCGATGGTCACCAGGGTCGGGACCCACACCGCCCCGCTCTCCGCCAGCTGGGCCAGGGTCTCTTCATTCAAATACGCCCCGTGTTCAATGGAGTCCACTCCACAGGCCAGAGCGGCGGAGACGGCCTCGCTGCCGTTGGCGTGAGCCATGATCGAAAAGCCCGCGTCGTGGGCGATGGAAATCAGATCCCGGGCCAGGTCCGGCGGGCAGGGCTCGTCGGTCAGGACACCGAATTGGGCAAAATCCATGAGGCCGGAGACCATGATCTTGATAAAATGGCCGCCCTTTTCCCGGACCTCATGCACCATAGCGCGGTATTCCATCAGATCCGAAAAACATCGCCCGATGAAGCCGCCGTAGTGGCCTTTGCGGCAGATGGGAAAGCAGGGCGTCCGGTAGCGGATGCCGTACGCCCCTGCCAGCCGGGACGCCGTCAGGCCCACGTCCCAGGCGTCGCCGCCGTCCCGGAGGAACGTGACGCCCCGCCGGGCGTAGTCCGCCAGCCGGGCGCGGATCAACGCCTCGTCCGGTCCCCTTCTCTGGTGGTCAATGGCGGCGCGCCAATTGACGCCGTCCAGGACCATATGAATATGACAATCGCCAAACACGGCGGTCCCTTCTTTCCAACTGTCATCTTGCGAGGGGCTGATAGCCGCCCCTACGGCCTTGATTATACACGCTGGAAGCGGAAATGGCAATCGCCGAAAAACGAGTGGAAAGGCCCCGGCCTTTCCACTCGTTTCGTTTATGCCATGATCTGAACGATATCCTTTGCCGCCGGTTCCGGCTCCGGCAATTGCTCCGGTTCCGTGTCCACAGCCCCTACGGCGGCCTCCCGCGCCTCCCTGGGCTTGAGGCAGACCGCCAAGGCCACGGCGCAGGCCAACGCCAGCAGCACAAGGACCCAGCTGGCCGCCCGCCGCGTCGTTTTATCTTTCTGTTTCATCCAACCATCTCCTGCAACATGTTCCATCCGCGGATACCTCTAAGGACGAGAAAACCATGGCAGGAGTTGCAGAATATGACAAAAACCCGTGCGCTTTTTTCACGCACGGGTTGATTCTATAGAGTGCCCTTGTGCCCCCTCATAGGGGGCTGCCGAACGAAGTGAGGCTGGGGGTTGTGCCGACACGCAATTTTACCGATCATGCGATACAATTGCAAACTTGCCGCAACCCCCACCGCTTCGCGGAGCCCCATACGGGCGGCCACGTGGGGCCGCCCCTACAGAGGGGGCACGAGGGTCTTGTGCCGAATATTGTCAATTATCCATTCTTCTGTATTTCCGAAACGTATACCAAAGCCCGTTCTCCTCCACCGGCTCCGATTCCGATTCCAGGGTCCAGTCCGGGTTCTCGTCCAGGTTTTCCAGGAAGCGGTCCGCCGGGCGGGTGGCCTGGACGCAGGTGATCTCCGCCTCGGTGCAGCGGGGCAGCAGGGCGGCATAGACCTCGGCCCCGCCCATGACCCAGAAATCGCCGGATTCCGGCAGCTCGTCCAGGCTGTGGAGGACCGTGACGCCGTCCCGTCGGAAGTCCCGGTTCCGGGTCAGAACCAGATTGGTCCGGCCCGGCAGGGGCCGTCCGCCGGGGAGGGAATCCAGGGTCGCCCGGCCCAGGACCACAGTCTGATTCCAGGTCAGCTCCTTGAAATGCCGCTTATCGCCCGGCAGGTCGAACAGCAGGTCTCCCCGGTATCCGATACCCCAGTCCGCCGCCACGGCGGCGATCAACCGCATGACAAATCCTCCAACAGCTGGCGCATGGTCTTGCGCAGCACGGGATGGAGGAAGCCCGGAGCCAGCTCCGCCATGGGCTTTAAGACAAAGTCCCGGTTCTGCAGGTCGGGGTGCGGAATGGTCAGGTCGCCGCTGTCCTGAATCAAATCCTCATAGAACAGGATGTCCAGGTCCAGGGTCCGGGGACCCCAGTGGACCAGCCGCTCCCGCTTGGCCGCCTGCTCAATTTTGTGCAGCGTGTCCAGCAGCTCCCGGGGCGTGTACAGCGTCTCGATTTCCACGGCGGCGTTGAGGAAGTCGTCCTGCTCCACCCCGCCGTAGGGCTTGGTCTCCAGATACGTGCTGACCTTTCGGACGCGGATGTTCTCGTCGGCCTCCATGGCCTGCACCGCGCCGTCGAGATATCCCCGCTTATCGCCCAGGTTGGAGCCCAGGGCCACGAAGGCCCGGGTCCAGCCCCGGCGCACGCAGACGGAGACGCTGTCAAAGGGCAGCGGAATGGGTGCGCTGGGCTTTTCCAGCTCCAGCTCCACGGCACGAACCAGCGGATAGCGCAGCAGCAAGGCCCTGCAGGCATGCTCCACGGCGGCCTCCAGCAGCTTCCAGGTGTTTGCTTGCAGGTATTCCGTCAGGAACTGGCAGACGTCCGCGTAGCTGATGGTATCTTCCAGGCTGTCCGTCAGGCCGCCGACTCTGGTATCGGTAAAGAGCGTGGCGTTGACCACAAAGGTCTGGCCCAGCCGCGTTTCTTCTTCAAAAACGCCGTGGTGGGCGAAGATCCGCAGGCCGCGGATCCGAATCTCGTCCCGCTCAACCGCCATAGCAAATTGCCTCCGCCATCTGCACCGCCCGGGCGTTGGCCTGGACGTCGTGGACCCGGACGAACATGCAGCCCGCCATGACCGCCATGACGCTGGTGGCCACGGTGCCCTCCACCCGCTGGTCCGAGGGCAGGCCCAATGCGATGCCGATCATGCTCTTGCGGCTGGTGCCCAGCAGCACCGGCAGGTCGAAGGCACGGATCAGCTCCGGCAGCCGCCGGACGCTCTCCAGGTTGTTCTCATAGGTCTTGCCGAAGCCCACGCCGGGATCCAGGATGATCTTTTCCCGGGAAATCCCGGCCTTCCCGGCCAGCCGCAGGGTCTCCATCAGGTCCTCCAGCATTTCCGGGAAAAAGTTTACATAATTCGCTTCCGCCCGGTTGTGCATCAGGCAGCAGGGCACGCCGGATTCGGCGATGACTCCGGCCAGCTTCGGGTCGTATTTCAGGCCCCAGATGTCGTTGAGCAGGTCCGCGCCGGCTTCCAGGCCCGCCTTGGCCACGCAGCTCTTATAGGTATCCAGGCTGATGGGCACGTCAAACCGGGATTTCACCGCCTCGATGACCGGGACCACCCGGTCGATCTCCTCCTGATCGGAGATTTTCGTGTAGCCAGGCCGGGTAGACTCGCCGCCGATGTCCACAATGTCCATGCCCTCGGCCAGCATGTCCTCCACATGATGGAGGGCCGCGTCCATCTGATTCCACCGGCCGCCGTCGGAGAAGGAATCCGGCGTCACGTTGAGGATGCCCATGATGTAGGTCTTGCCCTTGGTCTCAAACTCTTTGTTGCCGATTTTCATGGCAGTATTCGCTCCTTACCGGGTAATTCCCGTATTTTTCATTTCGTCCGGCCAGTTGCAGGCCGCGCTGGCGGGACAATGCCAGCAGGGACGGCAGGCCTTGTCCGCCCGGTACAGCAGTTCTCCCAAAGGAGAACGCGCCGCCGCGCCGCTGCGCCGGTGGCCCAGGATGGCGTCCCGGATTTCTTCGCACGCATTCTCCGTGAAGCCAACCTCCGGCAGGATTTTCAGGGCCAGCTCCGCCCCGGCTTCCTCATGGGGAATCCCCCGCTCCAGCTGGTCCGCCCGGCCCAGGTCATGGAGCAGGGCCGCGGCGTAGACCGTCTCCCGGGAAACGGGCAGGTCCTCTTCCAGGACCCAAATCCACATGAGCCGCGCCACGTCCAGGAGATGGCTCAGATCGTGGCGGCAGAAGGCGCGGTCCGCCTCCAAGGCCTCCAGCCTTGCCAGCCGTTCCCGGAACAGGGGATGGTCCAGGATATGGTCGATTCTGTTCATCCGCGGTCCAGCAGCTGGAAGAACCGGTCCTGCATAGCCGGATCCTCCTGGAAGCAGCCAAGCGCGGCCACGGTAACCGTCTTGCTGCCGGGCTTCTTGATGCCGCGCATGGTCATGCACATATGCTCCGCCTCGATCAGCACCATGACGCCCTGGGGCTGCAGCTCCTCCATGATGGCGGAGGCAATTTGGTTGGTCAGCTGCTCCTGAATCTGCGGGCGGCGGGCGAAGACCTCCACGGTCCGGGCCAGCTTGCTGAGGCCCACCACCTGCCCCTTGGGCAGATAGGCGATGTGGGCCTTGCCGTAGAAGGGCAGCAGGTGATGCTCGCAGACGGAATAGAAGGTGATATCCTTTTCCAGCACCATCCGGTCGGCGTCCACCGGGAACCGCTTGGCCAG
>CAMEIU010000082.1 GCA_945918815.1 uncultured Clostridia bacterium | reverse complement strand
CGCCGCCGGTGGAGATGTGGGTGATCTTGTCGGCAAAGCCCAGCTGCTCGCAGGCAGCCGCGGAGTCGCCGCCGCCAACGATGGTGATGGCTTCGGACTCAGCCAGGGCCTGGGCCACGGCAATGGTGCCCTTGGCCAGGGTGGGATTCTCAAACACGCCCATGGGGCCGTTCCAGACCACGGTCTTGGCGCTCTTGGCAGCCCCGGCAAAGAGCTTGCGGGTCTCTTCGCCGATATCCAGGCCTTCCTTGTCAGCGGGAATGGCATCGGCAGCCACGGTGGTCACGTCGATGGGTCCGTCGATGGGGTTGGGGAAGGAGTCGGCCACCACGGTGTCCACGGGCAGCAGCAGCTTGACGCCCTTGGCCTCGGCCTTGGCCATCATTTCCTTGCAGTAGTCGATCTTCTCGGTGTCCAGCAGGGACTTGCCCACGCTGTAGCCCTTGGCGGCCAGGAAGGTGTAGGCCATGCCGCCGCCGATGATCAGGGTGTCGACCTTCTCCAGCAGGTTGTTGATGACGTTCAGCTTGTCGGAGACCTTGGCGCCGCCCAGGATGGCGACGAAGGGACGCTCGGGATCGGCCAGGGCCTTGCCCATGATGCCGATTTCCTTCTGAATGAGGTAGCCGCAGACGGCGGGCAGATAGTCGGCCACACCGGCGGTGGAGGAATGGGCGCGGTGGGCGGAGCCGAAGGCGTCGTTGACGAAGACGTCGGCCAGGGAGGCCAGCTTCTTGCTCAGCTCGGGATCGTTCTTGGTCTCGCCCTTCTCAAAGCGGGTGTTCTCCAGCAGCATGACCTGGCCGTTCTCCAGCGCGGCGGCCTTGGCCTGGGCATCCTCGCCGGCCACGTCCTTGGCCATGACCACGGTCTGGCCCAGCAGCTCGCTGAGACGGTCAGCCACCACCTGCAGGCTCAGCTCGGGCTTGTACTCGCCCTTGGGCTTGCCCATGTGGGAGCAGAGAATGACCTTGGCGCCGTGGTTCACCAGATACTGGATGGTGGGCAGCGCAGCCACGATGCGCTTGTCGCTGGTGATGACGCCGCCCTTGGTGGGCACGTTGAAGTCGCAGCGGCACAGAACCCGCTTGCCGGCAACCTCGATGTCCTCCACGGACTTCTTATTGTAGTTCATGATGATTATCCTCCTCGATCGACATGCAAAATGTATATTTACCAATTGGACATGGCCCCCTGGGCCAGGAGATGGGGAAAATCCTGCTGCCGCAAGGCCTCAAAGACCACCACGGCCACAGAGTTGGACAGGTTCAGGCTTCTGGCCTCGCTGCGGATGGGGATGCGCAGGCAGCGGTCATAGCGCTCGGCCAGGAAGTCTTCGGGAAGACCCTTGGTCTCTTTGCCGAAAAAAAGCCAGCAGTCGGGGGAAAATTCCGCCTGGGTATAGGACCTGGGGGCCTTGGTGGACAGGAGCCAGATGTCCTCGGCCCCGGTCTTTTCAAAAAAGTCCGCCAGATTCTCATAGACCCGCACGTCCACCAGATGCCAATAGTCCAACCCGGCCCGCTTGACGGCCTTGTCGGAGATATCGAAGCCCAGGGGCTTGATGAGGTGCAGCACGCTGCCGGTGGCGGCGCAGGTGCGGGCGATGTTGCCCGTGTTGGCCGGGATCTCCGGCTCTACCAGCACAATGTTCAGCATAGAATCGTCCTTCTTTTCTACTGGATATTTTAGGGCAAAAAACACGGAAATGCAACTAGTTTTTCCGAGTTTATGCAATTTATTGGACATTCCCAATGATATTGCTTCCAATGCGGCCCAGATTTGTGAGTATTGCCGAAAATCCATGCGGAAAAGTTTCAAATTGCCCGGCAGAGATGGGAGAAATGCGGAAAAATTCTGAACAGAAAGCGCAGGGGGCGTGAGGATGCGCGCCATAATTCAATCATTTTCCGAAGGAAAATACCTTCATTGTCCATTGTCAATTGTCCATTGTCAATTCCATCAAGATTTCTCTCCGAATTCCTTCCGCAAAGACTCTGACCCTGTCCTCAATTCCCTCCGCCCTCATGGCGTCGCCGGGGTCGTGGGCGGTCTGGAACAGGCAGAAGTTGGGCGGCAGAATTACGCCGCGGTTGAGACACATGGCGCCCAAGAGCTGCCGGGCCACCAGGTCGCCGCCGGAGTAGCCGGAGACGGCCACCGCCGCCAGATATTTGTCCCCCAGGCTCTGCTGGACCACCAGGCTGGTCATGCGGTTGATGAGAGCCATGAGATTGGCCCCCAACGCGTCGTTGTAGTTGGGGCAGAGGAACAGCAGCACGTCGCTGTCCCGGACGGCGGGCAGGACCTCCTCCGAGATGGCCCCGCCGTAGAAGCAGGTGTCGTTCTGGGCGAAGTGGAGGCAGGCGTGGTAGCCGCAGCCACGGCAATCGTGGACCGTGCCGTTGAGCAGGGCCATTTCCCGGATGTCGCAGCAGGGAGCCAGATGGGCGCAGACCGCCCGGCCCAGGGCCAGGGTGTTAGACCGCTTCTGGTCCGAGGCGTGGAGCAGCAGGACCCGGGGCCGCCGGAATTTGGGCGGCCGGAAGGTCTCCAGCCGGTCCGCCAGCTGCCGGAGCCGGTAAAAATAGGTCTCCTCCCAGCCGAGATTCAGGTTTTTGGCCTGGATATGCTGATTATAGAGGGAGCCCGTGGCCTCCAACAGGGGACTGCCCGGAAACCGGCACCCGGCCAGATTGGCCGCCAGCACCAGGGTCTGGGCAGCGGACTTGGTGTAGAGCTCCGTGTCCCCGTCCACCACCAGGCAGGCCGTGGAGCCCCGGAGGGCGTCCGGCTCCTGCCGCAGACGGCGGACGAAGGTATAAAACGCCGCCCCCGGCCCGCCGGAATCCACGGCAACGGCGAAGAGCAGCCGCCGGTTCCGCAGATCGGAATCCGCAGGAAGGATCGTATAGGAGATCTGATCCAACGCCCGGAGCAGCCTGGGATTCTGCCCGAGAAACACCACAGAAACAGCCATGCCGCACCTCCAATGATTTCCGTAAAACGCACGAATCGCCCGAACACGGGCAATTTACATTGTCCATTGTCAATTGTCCATGGTCAATTGACCATACGCCCGCTCCAATCGTTCCGTCAGTTCTTCATGCAGCGGTTCCCGCAGGGTCTCCAATCCGTGGGCGGTGAACCGGCTGCGGCAGCCGAAGTAGGCGCTGCCCAGGGGCACGGCGCCGTAGTGGTATTCACCCCGAAGCATCTGCAAAACGGAAATGGCGGCGGAGCTGAGGCCGGGGGCGATGTAGGGCTTGAAGCCCAGGTCCCGGACCCGGAGATTGGCCTCCCGGGTCAGCTTGGAGAGCTGGTCCGACAGGTCCGGGTCGAAGCCGTCGTCCACCCGGTTGGCGGCCACCAGGCCCTGGCCGTGGGGGCCGAAGACCTCCACCTGGTTGGGGTCCAGGTTCAGAGTCTCCGCGTAATAGCGTGCCCGGGCGGCCATGACGCCCAGGCCGAAGCCCTGGACCTGCTCCGGCAGGAGGCCCTGCCAGTCGTAGTGGCCGGCCTCACCCCGGTTGGATTCGAGATACACCGCCCTTGCCAAAAGGTCCACCGGATCGGAGATCTGGCAGAAGATGCCCTGGAACTGGGCGGCCCGGGCGCGTCTGGCGTAGGCGGCCAGCATAGCCCGGTTGGCCTCGTACTGAGCCATGCGCACGTCCCCGCCCTCCTGGCCCACCGGCGGCACGCCCCGGGAGGCGGTGAACAGGAACAGGTCGCAGTGGAAGAGCTGGTCCTCCCGGCAGACGGTGATCCTGGGCATGGGCCGGTCCGGCGACAGGGGCAGCACCTGATTCAGCTCGATGGCATAGCGTTTGCACTGGGCCTCGTTATAATCAAAAATCTGAATCTCTTCGATCTCCTGTCCCAGGAGCTTGAGGCCGGTCAGCACCGTGCCGCCCACGTCCCCCAGGCCCACCAGGGTGACCTTATACCGCTCCGGCTTCGGGCCGAACCAGCGGTCCGCAAAATCGAAGCCACCGGGGAAGGCGGTATTCAGCACCGAGGCCCCATGGGCCCGGACGAATTCCGCCAGGTCCTGGGGCGCGTCCGCCGGGGTCCGCCGGGGCAGCAGCGCCGCCGGTCCCTCCGGCTCCGTCAGCTGGCCCAGATCCGTGATGGCCCAGAAGCCCCGGCTGTGGACCGGGTCCCTGCGGACCAAAATCACCAAAGGCGAGGCCGGCCGCAGCGCAGGCTTCGCCCCCGCCGGAAAGGCCCCGCCGAGAGACACATAACAAACGCCGTTTTTCACGCGATATTCCATGGAAGACGCTCCTTTCTTGGAATTGTAAAAGCCCGTCTGAAATACATCCGTAGGGGCGACCCTTGCGGTCGCCCGTTGGTGCACGCGATCGGGCGACCGCAAGGGTCGCCCCTACGGCGTTATCCGATCGTGCGTGTTATTTTAATCCGTCGCGAAGCGACACCTTCATTGTCCATTGTCAATTGTCCATTGTCCATTGATCAATATTCCGTCTCCGTCCGCTTCAGAAATGCCAGGTCCTCCTTGACATAGGCCGAGGCCGGGACGCTGAGGTCGTACTGCATCTGCTTGCCCTTGTCGGGGAGGCGGGGGCTGTGGACGGCTTCGCCGAGGCGGAGCAGGGTCAGGGTGGTGTTGAACGCCTTCTGATGCTGCCGCTCCAGAACCTCCAGAATGGCCGCGGCGTTTTCCAGGGAGGCCTGGGACAGGCGGCGGATGCCGGAGGCCGTGGCGTCGTAGATGTACTTGGGATAGTAGTAGGGCAGAATCATGTTGATGGAGGGCAGCATCTGGGCCATTTTGCTGCGGCCCGCCACGCTGTCGCCGCCCAGGAACGGGTAGAGGCCGCTCTCCGTGAACCAGTAGTGCAAATTCGGGATGAAGTATTCACAGTCCACCTTCCGGCCCTGGACCTGCATCAGATCGTTGCCGCGGCCGGACATGATGCCCACGATGATCCGGCTGACGTCCACGCCCTCTTCCTTGAGAAGCGGGTCCAGATTGTCAATGCGGTAGCCCTTGTGGAGCAGATCGTCCACCAGCAGCACCGGGCGGCGGAAGGACTTGATGGTGCGCATCTGGTTGCGCAAAGACGAATAGCCCGGGTATTCCTCCACGGTGAAGGTTTCAATATCCGGCGTGTAGACCTTCTCCACATGGAGGGTCTTGGTGACGGTGTTGGGCACGATGGCGTCGGAGAGAATCTTGCCGTAGGGGACGCACATCTGGGCCCCCAATCTTCGGACGCCCTGGGGCACGTCCTGGACCTTGTTGTGGGTCTGGACCTTTTCCAGCAGGGCCTGGTTCAGCATTTCGGCGTCGAAGGTCAGGACCAGGCAGCCGGGGAACAGATTGACCAGGGCCCGGCGCAGCTTGGGACGGCAGGCCTCCACCACTTCCTCCACCGCCGGATCGGCGTTGTGGGGCGGCTTCAAAGAGAGGTACACGTCCTGAATGAAGATCATGGGGTCCCGCATGTCTACATAGTAGAGGCCCTTCTGATCCGGGATCGGCGTGAATCCCAGCTGCTCCAAGGCCGTCTGGAGGGCGGGCCGGACCTCCCGGGCCCGGTAGAGACCGTAGGTGTTTCCGGCGGGCAGGCTCCGGGCCAGCAGCTCGTTGACCAGGCGGCGGCAGGTCTCCGGGTCCTCGCCGTCCTCACAGCGGACGGCGTCCAGGACCAGAATATGGCCGGAGGTGTGGCGGCGGACGTAGGAGGCGGCCTCAATGTCGCCCACCACCTCATAGAGCTCCGACAATGCCGCCGTGTGGCCGCAGGCCCAGCCCAGCAGCCGGTCGCCCTCCCGGGTGTAGAGGCCCACGGCCGCCGGTTCCCGGCCCTGGGCATACCAGCGCAGGTCGGCAGGCATGGTGGCGGCGGAGTAGGAGCGGAAGTAGAGCTTCTGGGGTTCCAGCACCCGCTTGAACTGGGGAGAGCGGAGGTAGAGGCCGTACTCATAGATATAGGCCTGGGCCACCGGGTCCACCAGCATGGAGATGTCCATATTTTTATCCACATATTCGCGGATTCTGGTGGAGGAAACGGTCTCATAATAGGACGGCAGGCTCAGCAGCTTCAGCTTGCCCCGGATGATGGTCTCCAAGGGCGCGTCGCCGGGATTTTCCGCTTCCTCCCGGTAGAAAATCACATGGTTGTAGTCCGCCGCCGAGCCGGGGGCCGTGGTCTGGTAGGCCGAGGCGTGGCGGATCACATCGCTGCCCGCCACCATGTATAATTCCCGGCCCGGGAACAAATTTTGCAGGTCCTTCAAATCCTGGGGGCTGGCGATATTGACGGGGATGGCATCGGGGAACAGGTACACGTCCCAGAGGCCGGCCACGGACAGGCTGACGATCTTCCGGCGGCGCAGCTTGGCCAGGGTCCGCTTGCTCCAGGAGAATTCGTCCACGGCCAGATAGACCTCGAAGCCCAGGGCGCGGATTTCCTCCACAATGCGCTTGTGGCCGGTGGAGAAGGGATCGAAGGTGCCGGGGAAGAAGGCCACGGGCATGGGAGCCGGGACCGGGAACTCGCCCAGGGTCACCTCGCAGGTCACCAGGAATCGGTACAGGTGATTCAGCATGGCGGCCCGGTTGAAGAAGGTCTGCCGGTTCTCCCGGGGTTCCGCCAAAAGGCACAGGAATTTTTTGTGAATTTTGAGCAAAGCCCGCCGCCGTTCCTCCAAGGGCAGTGCGCCCTTGGCCAGCACGTCGCGGCAGAGAGCCGCCAGGGCCGTCTGGTGGATGGAGTCCTTATAGTGGGCCACGCCGGTGGCCAGCATGCCCAGGCAGCGGCCGGACAGGGCCGGATCGTCTCTTCGGATGTTCAGAATGGCCCCCAGGGTATAGAGGGCCGCCCGGGCGGACCGCTCCACACCGGACTGGATCAACCCCTCCAGGAAGTCCACGCCCTCGTCCAGCTCCTTTTCCGGCAGCATGCACAGGAGGGCCCCCAGATAGGGCGGAATGAACCGGGACACCTGGTCCTGGCCGCTTTCCAGTTCCCGCAGCAGGTCCACGGCGATCTCGTTCCGCTGGTCCACGGTCAGATGGCCCGCGATGCGGAGCAGGCCCTGGCCCGCGTGCTCCCGGACCGGCA
Organism: uncultured Clostridia bacterium; assembly: GCA_945918815.1. GTDB lineage: Bacteria > Bacillota > Clostridia > Oscillospirales > Oscillospiraceae > Avoscillospira. The sequence continues at coordinate 2,177 of CAMEIU010000082.1, read as the reverse complement.
GATGCTCGCTGACGGACAGGAGGTTGGAAAGGTGCATGGCCGTGTGGAAGGCCGACTGGGGATGGTGGACCGCGTCGTCGCAGAGGACGTCGATCTGGACCAGCTTCACGGTCCAGTGGACGGCGTTTTTCAGGTTGCTCAGGTACAGCTGGGCCACGTCGGTGTGGCTGGCCGGGCCGGACTGGGGCCGCAGGACGTTGCGGATTCGTCTGGCAAGATAGGCCACGGCGAACTCCCGGTCCCGGGCCGCCCGCTCCAGGGCCTGCTCCAGCGCCGCATGGACCGACGGCTGAAGCAGCGGCAGCAGATGCTCCACCAGCTGCAAGGCCACAATCCGGTGGTGGACCGGCCCTTCCAGCATGGGCGCCACGGCCCGCTCCAACAAGGGCAGGACCTCCCGCCTCAGGGCTGTCAGGGGCACATGGCACAGGGCGTCCACCAGAATAAACCGGTCCGCCTCCGACGCCTCCGGCAGCCGCTTCAGAAGGGGCTGCACCAGAATCGGGGCCTCTTCCTCCAGGCAGGACCGGAACAGACTGTCGGTGATGGCCTTGAGGGAGTTGGAGATCCGCAGGGCGTGCCCGGCGGTGATGCGCCGGTCCGGGTGGAGGCACTGCTCCACATAGCTGTCCCACAGCTCCTGGGCCTTGTCCAGAATGTCCATCATGGCCGGGGCCATGGCGAATTTCGGCGCGCCCGCCGGCAGCTCCTTGCGGTAGCGGGGACCGGAGTTGGCGAGAATCTGGCCCATGATCTGGCCCGCCCGGCGGCGCACGTCGCCCTCCTTGTGCATCAAAAGCTCATAGAGGAAGCTCAATGTCTTCTGCTTGTTGGACCGGGTCATGTAGGTGCTGTACTCGTCCAGCAGCCTTAAATAGGTTCGGATGGAGGCGGTGGTCCGCTCGCCTCTCGCCTGCTCCAACAATTGATCGAAGGTCCGCTCGGTGCTGATGGTGTGCATCAGGCGGATGTTGTTTTCAAAGGTCATCTGCCGCAGGCCGTCCAGGGCCTCCTGGGAGGACCGCAGAGCCGGGTCCGGCTGGGCCACTGGGAACAGCTCCGTCTGGTTCAGGTCCGTGGAGACGCCGTGGCTCATGAGGAACTGCTCAAAGTCCCGTAGCTTGCAGTAGACGGTCCGGTACCGCCGCTGCTTTTCCTCGGTCATGTCCGCCAGCTTGGAGAAGATGATGTCCCGGCTCTCCTGGAGGGAGTAGATGCCCATGACCTCTTTCCCATTGACCCGGCTGCCCCGGACTCGGAAGTCGGCGTAGATCAGAAGCAGGGATTCGATGGGTAGATTTTCAAATTCCAGGTCCCAGGTGGAGTGGTTGGCGGCCACATGGCCGATTTCCTCCAGGCCCGCCTCTTCCAGCCAGGTCCAGGTATAATAATAATGTAAGTAGGGAATCCGTTTGGCGTCGGCGCCGCGGCAGCCGAACTTGCCCACGTCGTGGGAGAAGGAGGCGGCGGAGACCAGCGCCAGGTCCACCGGCAGCCCGGCCTTTTTTGCCAGAATACCCGCGTGGAGGGCCACATTGTGGACGCCGATGATATGGGACGCCGTGTCGAAGGGCATACAGGCCCGGCCGATGCGCAACAGGGCCATCAAATGGACCTGCCGGACCAGGACCTGGAATTTCTCATATTCCGCCCGGACCCGGCTTTTGGCAATCTGGTCCTCCGGCAGGGGAATCAAATCGGTCATGGGATCGAAGGGGGCGTCCTCATGGTCCAATGCCCATTCCAGGGCCTCCACATAGATCTCCGCGCCCCGCACCAGCGTAGCCGGCGCTTCCTCCCCCGCCACCGGATAGAGGCCCAGGGTCAGGTATTGATAAATGGCCGGCAGCCAGCCCTCCCTGGGCTCCAGGGGCATATAGGGCAGACAAGCGGCCAGCACGTTTTCACAGAGCTGTTCTCTCGGCCCGGCCAGGGCGGAGGCAAGCAGAGACATATCAAAGGGCAGCATGAGGGACCCTCCTTTTGGAAGCGATACTACTATTATAAACGGTCAGGAGAGAATTGACAATTGATAATTGACAATTGACAATGGTGGTATCACTTCATGACGATTTTGAAACTTGCACCGCCCCTGCCGCCCGGATCAACCCCTCCCATCCCCCTGTAGGGCGCGGCGACCCGACGCGCCGTTGGGCAGTTGGTTCCGAAACGCAGGT
>CAMEIU010000081.1 GCA_945918815.1 uncultured Clostridia bacterium | reverse complement strand
GGCGCCGAGGGCATCGGCCTGTGCCGCACCGAGCATATGTTCTTTGATCCCGCCCGTATCGGCGCGTTCCGTGAAATGATCTGCTCCGAGACCGTGGAAGAGCGCGAGGCGGCCCTGGCCAAGATCGAGCCCATGCAGCAGGCCGACTTCGAGGGTCTGTTCGAAGCCCTGGGCGGCTACCCCGTCACCATCCGCTTCCTGGATCCCCCGCTGCACGAGTTCGTGCCCACCGACGAGGCCGACATCAAGGCCCTGGCCGAGGCCCGGGGCAAGACCGTGGAATACATCAAACAGGTCATCGCCGACCTCCACGAGTTCAACCCCATGATGGGTCACCGCGGCTGCCGCCTGACCGTCACCTATCCCGAAATCGCCGCCATGCAGACCGAGGCCGTCATCAAGGCCGCCCTGGCCGTGACCAAGCGGCATCCCGAGTGGAACATTGTGCCCGAGATCATGATCCCCCTGGTCGGCGAAGCCCGCGAGCTGAAGTTCGTCAAGGACGCCGTGGTCAAGGTTGCCGATGAGATCATCGCCGCCTCCGGCATCAACCTGAAGTATGAAGTCGGCACCATGATCGAGATCCCGCGCGCCGCTCTGACCGCCGATGACATCGCCACCGAGGCCGAGTTCTTCTGCTTCGGCACCAACGACCTGACCCAGATGACCTTCGGCTTCAGCCGTGACGACGCAGGCAAGTTCCTGCCCGCCTACTACGCCAGCAAGATCTATGAGTCCGATCCCTTCGCCCGTCTGGACGTCAACGGCGTGGGCCGCCTGATGGAGATGGCTGTGAACCTGGGCAAAAAGACCCGTCCCGAGCTGCACTGCGGTATCTGCGGCGAGCACGGCGGCGATCCTTCCTCCATCGAGTTCTGCCACAACATCGGCCTGGACTACGTCTCCTGCAGCCCCTTCCGCGTGCCCATCGCAAGGCTGGCCGCCGCCCAGGCTGCCATCAAGAACCCCAGAAAGTAAGCCAAAGCAACAAAGTAAACGAACGGACCGCCTCCAAAAGAGGCGGCCCGTTTTTTCGCACGAACCAGCATTGCCGTAGGGGCGACCCTTGCGGTCGCCCCTACGGAACAATTGAAAATACTTTTGCTTACCGGATGTCCGTAACCTTATAATCCTGGTCTTCCACAGCCTTTTTCAGGACGGCGTCGGCGACGTCCGCTTTCAGGGTCACGACGGCGGTGCCGGTTTCGTGGCTGACCTGGGCTTCGGCGACCTCCGGCAGGGCCTCCAGGACCTTCTTGACCCGGGCCTCGCAGTGGCAGCACATCATGCCTTCTACCTTTAATGTCTTTTCCATGGGTGGTTCCTCCTTGTGTTTTCTTTTGATTTTCTTATCTTTTTTGGGATTTCTAAGATCAAACAGGTTCAGCCGCAGGGCGTTGGAGACCACGCAGAAGCTGCTGAGGCTCATGGCCGCCGCGCCAAACATGGGGTTCAGGGTCAGGCCCAGGGGGATGAACACACCGGCGGCCAGGGGGATGCCGATGGTGTTGTAGAAGAACGCCCAGAACAGGTTCTGGTGGATGTTCCGCAGGGTGGCCCGGCTCAGGCGGATGGCGGCGGGCACGTCGCTGAGGCGGCTCTGCATCAGGACCACGTCGGCGGCGTCGATGGCCACGTCGGCCCCCGCGCCGATGGCCACGCCGATGTCGGCTCTCGTCAAAGCCGGGGCGTCGTTGATGCCGTCGCCCACCATGGCGACCTTGCCCTTCCGCTGCAAATTTCGGATGACGCTCTCCTTGCCATCGGGCAGGACCCCGGCAATGACCTCGTCCACGCCCGCCTGCCGTCCGATGGCCTTGGCAGTCCGCTGGTTGTCGCCGGTGAGCATGACCACATGGATGCCCATGTTCTGAAGCTCCCGGACCGCCTGGGGACTGTCGGCCTTGATGACGTCGGCCACGGCGATGATGCCGGCCAATTGGCCGTCCCGGGCGAAGAACAGGGGCGTCTTGCCCTGCTCCGCCAACTGTTCGGCCTGGGCCTGGATGGCGGCGGGGACCTGGGTCTGGCTGCCGATGAAGTTCAAATTGCCGCCGCTGAGGGTTCCGCCGTTCCAGAGGGCCGTCAGGCCGTTGCCCGGCAGGGCCTGGAAGTCCGTGACCTCCTCCGCCGTCAGGCCTTCGGCCTCGGCCCGCTGCAAAATGGCCCGGGCCAGGGGATGCTCGCTCTTCCGCTCCAGGGCATAGGCCAGACGGAGCAGCTCGGTCTCGCTGACCCCGGGGGCCGGAACCAGGTCCGTGACCTTCGGCTCGCCGGAGGTGATGGTGCCGGTCTTGTCCAAGGCCACGATTTCCACCTTGCCGGTCTCCTCCAGGGAGACGGCGGTCTTGAACAGAATGCCGTGCTTCGCACCCATGCCGTTGCCCACCATGATGGCCACCGGGGTGGCCAGGCCCAGGGCGCAGGGGCAGGAGATAACCAGGACGGAGATGCCGCGGGCCAGGGCGTAGCCCACGCCGCGGCCCAGCAGCAGCCAGACGATGGTGGTGACCACGGCGATGGCGATGACCGCCGGGACGAACACGCCGGAGACCTTATCGGCCACCTTGGCGATGGGGGCCTTGGTGGCCGCCGCGTCGCTGACCATCTGGATGATCTGGGACAGGGTGGTGTCCTCTCCCACCCGGGTGGCCCGGCACCGGAGGAAGCCGGATTGATTCAACGTGGCGGCGGAGACGGAATCGCCCTCCGCCTTGTCCACCGGGATGCTCTCGCCGGTCAGGGCCGCTTCATTGACCGCGCTGCTGCCCTCCAGCACCACGCCGTCCACGGGGATATTTTCGCCGGGACGGACCACAAACACGTCGCCGGTCCGGACCTGCTCGATGGAGACCTCCGCCTCCACGCCGTCCCGCACCACCGTGGCGGTCTTGGGGGCCAGCTTCATGAGGCTCTTCAGGGCGTCGGTGGTCTTGCCCTTGGATCGGGCCTCCAGCATCTTGCCCACGGTGATCAGGGTCAGGATCATGGCGGCGGACTCAAAATAGAACTCCATCATGTAGGTCATGACGGCGTCCATATCCATGTCCACCTGGGCTCTGGTCATGGCGAACAGGGCGTAGGTGCTGTAGACAAAGGCCGCCGTGGCCCCCAGGGTCACCAGAGTGTCCATATTGGGGGCCCGATGCCACAGGCTCTTGAAGCCGGAAACAAAGAATTTCTGGTTGATGACCATGATGATGACCGTCAGCAAAAGCTGGGTCAGGCCCATGGCCACATGGTTATCCTCGTAAAAGGGCGGCAGGGGCCAGCCCCACATCATGTGTCCCATGGAGAAGTACATCAAAATCAGCAAAAAGCCCACGGACCAGATCAGCCGCCGCTTCAACACCGGCGTGTCCCGGTCCTGCAGGGCGTCCTCCACGTTGGCCGGACCGGCGGACGGCTTTGACGCCGCGCCCTTCACCGACGCGCCGTAGCCCGCCGCCTCCACCGCTGCGATGATCTCGGAATCCGCGGCGGTTCCCTCCACGCCCATGGAGTTGGTCAGAAGGCTCACCGAGCAGGACGCGACCCCAGGCACCTTCGACACGGCTTTTTCCACCCTGGCGCTGCAAGCCGCGCAGCTCATGCCAGTGACGTTGAATTGTTTCATAAAATTCCTCCCGGACCTGTAAAATACAGCCTTCCCATTGGCCTTCCTTTTTATTCGAGTGCATACCAGCGGGCAGCCCTTGCAGTTGCCCGTTCAAGGTCTTATTTCATCAGCTTCTGCAAGGTCTCCACCAGTTCGTCGATGACCTCGTCCTTGCCGTCGCGGATGTCGGTGGCGACGCAGGTGCGGATGTGGTTGGCCAGCAGCTCCTTGTTGAAGGCGTTGACCGCCGCCGTCACCGCCGCGGACTGGACCAGAATGTCCGTACAGTAGGCACCCCGCTCCACCATGCCCCGGATGCCCCGAATCTGCCCCTCAATCCGGCTGAGCCGGTTCAGCAGCTTCTTGATCTCGTCCTCCGAGCGTTCCTTGGTTTTATGGCAGCAGCAATCCATGGGGCGGCCTCCCTTTCTCATGTTCAAAATACCCCCGTGAGGTATCTGCATTATATACCTCCCAGGGGTATTTGTCAAGTCTTATTTCCCGCCGTCCTGCGCAGCGCCTTTTCAATCCGGTTCTGGCAGTTGATACAGGTCATGCCGCCGATTTGCAGCCTTTGATGGAGAAGATTGTTTGCCATAGCCGCCTCCTGTACGGAATCAAATTCAGATCACTTCTGGACGCATTATAGGGACTTTCGTTGGGCTTGTCAAGAATCATTTTAGTAGGTTAATTGGTTGTATAATTATAATAATCCTCGCACCCCTTCAAAGGGGGCGCGAGGATTCTCTTTCCCGATTTCTTATTGCTGCCGGAAGCGGCTGAGGAAATCCCGGGTCTCCTGCCGCTGGGGATTGCCGAAGATGGCCTCCGGCGTGCCCTGCTCGCAGATGACGCCCTGGTTCATATACACCACCCGGGTGCTGACGTCCCGGGCGAAGGCCATTTCGTGGGTCACCACCAGCATGGTCATGCCCTCCTGGGCCAGTTTCTGCATGACGGTCAAGACCTCGCCCACCATTTCCGGGTCCAGGGCGGAGGTGGGCTCGTCGAAGAGCAGGACCTCAGGCTCCATGGCCAGAGCCCGGGCGATGGCCACCCGCTGCTTCTGGCCGCCGGAGATCTGCCGGGGCTTGGCGTTGATGTAGGGGGCCATACCCACCTTCTGGAGGTAGTACAGGGCGCTCTGCCGGGCCTCGTCCTTGTGCTTTTTCAGCACCTTGATCTGGCCCACCATGCAGTTTTCCAGGACAGTCATGTTGTTGAACAGATTGAAGGACTGGAACACCATGCCCACATGGGAGCGGTATTCCGCCGCTTTGACCTTCCGTCCGGCCACGTTTTGGTTGTGGTAGAGAATCTCACCGGAGGTGGGGGTTTCCAGCAAATTGATGCACCGCAGGAGGGTGGACTTGCCAGAGCCGGAGGCCCCGATGATGGAGGTCACATCTCCCTTTTCCACGGTGAAGTCGATGTCCCGCAGGACCACATTGGCGCCGAAGGCCTTGGACAGATGGTTGATCTGCAGAATGGTCTCGCCCATGTCACCGCGCCTCCTTTCCGTCATACTCCTTGCTGCGCTCGTCGAAGTTGCTGCCCTTGTCCGGGTGTTTGTAGGTCCCGGCGGTCATGGTCAGGGGATCCTCCTGCACCAGCTCGTAGCTGCTGTCGCCGTCCAGGCGCTTTTCCAGCCAGCGAAGCAGGAAGGAGGCCACCAGGGTCATGCACAAATAGCCCACCATCTCCAGGGCGGCGGACGGGAAATACTGGAAGGTCGCCCCGGCCACGGACTTGTGGGTGGCGAAGAACTCCGTGAAGCCGATGATGAACATGACGGAGGTATCCTTCAGGTTGATGATAAAGTTGTTGCCGATCTGGGGCAGGATGTTCCGCAGGGCCTGGGGCAGCACCACATGGAGCATGGTCTGCACATGGGTCATGCCGATGGCCATGGCGCCCTCAGTCTGGCCGGGATCGATGGAGATGATGCCGCCCCGGACCGACTCGGCCATATAGGCGCCGGTGTTGATGGACACCACCAGGATGGCGGCGGTCCAGATGCCCTGGAGGCCGGAGAACTGCACGGAGTTATCGGTGAAATAGGGCAGGCCGTAGAAGATGAACACGGCCTGGAGCACCATGGGGGTCCCGCGGAACACCTCCACATAGATGCGGACCAGGACCCGGATCAGGGCCAGGAAGAATCGCTTCAGAGGCGGGTCGGTCTTCGAGTGGGGGATGGTGTTCAGGATGCCGCATACAAAACCGATGAGGCAGCCGATGACCGTGGCCACCACGGCCAGAATCAGGGTATTGCGAATACCGGTGAGATAGGAGCTGTGATATTTTCCCCAAAGGGCGGCGACGTCCGACGCCAATTCGATCAGCTTTTGCATGGGGCGCTTCCTTTCCTATATGGTGTCAATTCAGATTGCAGGACCGTACAACGCCGTAGGGGCGACCCTTGCGGTCGCCCTTACACCATTGTCAATTGTCCAATGAATTTATTCTCCAATGGGCTGGACAGCGATGGCTTCGGCCATAAGGGCGTTGAAGTCGTCGGCGGTCATGGTGGACAGGATGCTGTCCAGGGCCTCCTTCAGGACGGTGTTGCCCTTCATGATGGAGATGCCGATGTTCACGTCCTCGTCGGAGACCTCAAAGTCGTCGCCGCTGCCGGCAAAGTCCAGCAGGACCATGTCCGGGTAGGCCAGCAGAGCGCCCTGGCCGGTGGGCATGTCGGTGCAGACGAAGTCCACCGCGCCGGTCTCCAGGGCCATGAGCATGGCGGGGGCGGACTCGGCGGCCGTCTGGATCTGCGCGCCGGCGATCTGGGGCAGGCAGGTGTCATACCAGATGGTGCCCATCTGGCTGGTGCAGGTGCCGGACAGCTCGGAGATACCCTTGGCAGAGGCCAGCGGGCTGTCGGCCTTGGTCAGGCAGATGATGGTGGCGTAGAGATAGGGACCGGCGAAGTCCACCTTCTCCATACGTTCGGCGGTCATGGACTGACCGGCGATGACCGCGTCCACGGTGCCATTCTGGACGGCAGGGACCAGGGAGTCCCAATCCAGCTGCATGACCTCCAGCTCCCAGCCGTTGGCCTCACAGAGCTTCTTGGCCATCATGACGTCATAGCCGTTGGCATAGTTGCCGGGGGCGTTGGCAATGGGCACGGCGCCGTTGGAATCGTCGGGCTGGGACCAGTTGTAGGGGGCGTAGGCGCACTCCATGGCCACGGTCAGGACGCCGTCCTCCACGCCGGAGGGCACAGACGCGGTTTCCGCCTTGGAGCCGCAGGCCGCCAGGGACAGGACCAGCATCAACGCCAGCAGCAGGGATACAATCTTTTTCATGTTTCTCACCTTTCTCTTTTCCCCATTGGGGAATCATAATAATATAGAATCAAATTGGACCGCCTTGTCAAGCGGTCCACGGAAAACCAGCGGCAGGTCTCTGCCGCGCAGCCATCGATAGCGCTTCACAAAACTGTGACAGTCTGAAGGATGTTCTCCCCCAGCCCAGCGTCAGAAGTCAGGCGGTCCCGACGCTTCGGCGGAATCCCCTTTCTCCTCCGGCGGCTGCCTGGCCTTGCCGAAGGTTACTGATGAATCCCGCGCCTCTATCCGAGCGATTCAATTTTCTGTATCCTACCACGGGGATAATTCCCTGTCAATGCGCTTTTTCCCATTGAACGCAAGTTTGTAAAAACTGTCGAAAAAAGTCCGGAAGATGCGGCGATTTCCCATCAAACTGGCGAGAAAGCGACAGAAAGAATGCGCTGCCGCGCCGGTCAGATGCCCGGCGCGGCAGTACATGTTTTAAAATTACTCCGCGAAGACCTTCTTCAGGTTGCAGAAGCGGGGCAGGCCGTTTTCCTTGACCATGGGGGTCTCGCCCTGGATCAGAGGCAGGCAGTAGTTGACGAAGTCCTGGGTCACGCCGTTGTGCTCGGCATTGATCCACTCCACGGGCAGCTTCTGCTCGAAGTTGGCGACCTTGCTCAGCTCGAACAGCTTGGTCTTGCAGGTGTAGCCATTCTCACGGCTGCACTCGAAGCCCACCATCCGGTCGGTCTCGCCGGCCAGAGCGGCTTCCACGGCGGCCTTACCGGCGGAGAAGCTCTCCTGGATGTCGGTGCCGGAGGCGCAGTGGGCGGCGCAGCGCTGCAGCAGGCTCAGCTCGATGCCGCGGACCTTGGCGCCGGTCTTTTCCTTCATGATGTTGGCCAGGGTAGCAGCCAGACCGCCCAGCTGGGCATGGCCGAAGCCATCGGTGGCAGAGGTCTTGGCCTCGGAGACGAAGGAGCCGTCGGCGTAGTGGATGCCCTCGGAGACGGCCACGATGCAGTTCTTGTTCTGGGCGTAACGCTCGGAGACGTCCTTCACGAACTGATCCATGTCGAAGTCCACTTCGGGGACATAGATGAAGTCGGGGCCGTCGCCCATGGTGTTGGCCAGCTCGGCAGCGGCGGTCAGCCAGCCGGCGTGACGGCCCATGCACTCGATGATGGTGATCATGCCGGTGTCATAGACATGGCAGTCGCGGGACACTTCCATGACGGAGGTGGCGATGTACTTGGCGGCGGAGGCGAAGCCGGGGCAGTGGTCGGTGCCGAACAGGTCGTTGTCGATGGTCTTGGGCACGCCGATGACGCGGCATTCATAGCCGACCTTGGCCATGTACTTGGAGATCTTGTTGCAGGTGTCCATGGAGTCGTTGCCGCCGTTGTAGAAGAAGTAGCGGACATCGTACTTCTTAAAGATCTCCAGGATGCGCTTGTAATCGGTGTCGTCCACATCGGGATCGGCGATCTTATAGCGGCAGGAGCCCAGGGCGGAAGAAGGGGTGTAGAGCAGCCGCTCCAGTTCCTTGGGATCTTCCTCGTCCATGATCATCAGGCGGTCGTTGAGAACGCCCTTGATGCCGTGGTTGGCGCCGTACACCTTGGTGATGTACTCGCTCTCCAGGGCGGTCTTGATGACGCCGTAGGCGCTGGCGTTGATGACGGACGAGGGGCCGCCGGACTGGCCGATGATGGCCGCGCCCTTCAAAGGTGTGTTCATAGAAAATTCCTCCTAATTCTAAAACCAGAGATGGTTTCGTATGCGATTCTGATGGGATACTCCACAGAAGGCCCAAATCTTACAAAATACAATATAGCACAAACCGGGCAGGTTGTAAACTTCGTCTATTGCATTTTTTTTACCGATTTGGTAGAATAAGCACAGAAACCAAAATAAGGAGTTGTTTCCCATGCCTCTGGTAACTTCCAAAGAAATGTTCGAGAAGGCCTACAACGGCGGCTACGCCGTCGGCGCTTTCAATGTCAACAACATGGAAATCGTGCAGGGCATCACTGAAGCCTGCCGCGAGGAGAAGGCCCCCGTCATTCTCCAGGTCTCCAAGGGCGCCCGCGCCTATGCCAACCACACCTACCTGGTGAAGCTGGTGGAGGCCGCCGTGCAGGAGTGCCCCGAGATCCCCATCGTGCTGCACCTGGACCATGGCCCCGACTTTGAGACCTGCAAGGCCTGCATCGACGGCGGCTTCACCTCCGTCATGATCGACGCTTCCTCCAAGCCCTTTGAAGAGAACATCGAGATCACCAAGAAGGTCGTCGAGTACGCCCATGACCACGGCGTCGTGGTCGAGGCCGAGCTGGGCACCCTGGCCGGCGTTGAGGACGATGTGAAGGTCGCTGCGCACGCCGCTTCCTACACCCGCCCCGAGGAGGTCGAGGAG